>JANXCE010000028.1 GCA_025059715.1 Caldimicrobium sp. | reverse complement strand
TTGAAGAACTCGCTGAGGCCCAAAAAAGAACTGAAGAAAGAATTGAAGAACTCGCTGAGGCCCAAAAAAGAACTGAACAAAGGATTGAAGAACTCGCTGAGGCCCAAAAAAGAACTGAACAAAGAATTGAAGAACTCGCTGAGGCCCAAAAAAGAACTGAAGAAAGAATTGAAGAACTCGCTGAGGCCCAAAAAAGAACTGAAGAAGAGCTTAGGCTTCTTACCAGAGAAGTCCATAAAATTAAAGTTGATTTAGAAAATGTAAAGGACCAATTAGGTGCCCTTGCCAATACAGTTGGATATACTCTTGAAAACGAGGCTTACAAGTATTTGCCTAAACTACTCAAAAAATGCTTTCAAATTGAAGTCTTAGATGAGCTAAAAAGGGATTTCATTGAAATTGCACCTCAAAGATTTTTAGAGGTTAACATTATTGGAAAAGCAAGAAAGAATGGGCAAGAGGTTGTTCTTATCGGTGAGAGTAAAGTGCAGCTAAGGATTTCTCATATAAAAGATTTTCTAAAAAGACTAGAAAAACTCAAGAGCATACTCAAGACCGAGGTAATACCCCTTTTAGTTTGTCATCAAGCTACTCCAGAAGCCAAAAAGTTTTGTCAAGACAATGGAGTGCTACTCTTTTTCAGCTATCAATTTAAATAGGAGAAAACTCAAAAATGGAAGTTAAAAAAGAACACTCCATTGAAGAATTAAAATATGGAGAGCTGGCTATTAAGGAGGCTCAACTTGAAGTTTGGGATAATCCCTATCCTGATAGGGATTATCTTATAGAGATAACTTTCCCTGAATTTACCTGCCTTTGTCCCCGCTCAGGCTATCCTGACTTTGCAGTTATTAAAATTTCCTATGTGCCAGACCAAAAAATTGTAGAACTTCGTTCTCTCAAACTCTGGCTAAATCAATTTAGAAACCGCTATATCTCCCATGAAGGAGCAACAAATGAAATCTTTGATGCCCTCTGGAATCTCCTTTTTCCCAGAAGATTAAGAGTAATAGCAGATTTCCACCCCCGGGGGAATGTCCACACAATAATAACAGTTGAAAGAGAAAAAGAATGAAAGAAACTTTTTTGACCACTCTGGAAAAAAAGGTTCTTTTAGCTCTGATCGAAGGTATTCCCATTACATCCCGCCCTTTTCTCGAAATTGCCAACAGATGTGGGCTCGCTGAAGGGGATGTCATAGATATAACTAAAAAGCTTCAAGGTAAAGGGATAATTCGAAGATTGGGAGCAACCCTTAGGCATAATCTGGCAGGTTACGAGGGTAACGCTATGGTTGCTTGGCAGGTGCCCGAAAACAGAATTACAGAAGTAGGCAAAACCTTAGCTCAAAAACACTTTATATCCCATTGTTATGTGAGAAAAAGCTATCCAGAATGGCCCTACAATCTTTACACCATGTGCCATGCTAAAACAAAGGAGGAATTACTAAAATTAATTGAAAAGTGTGCCGAAGAACTCAACCTTTCCCATTATCAAATACTTCTCACTAAAAGGGAAATCAGGAGAAAATACGCTCAATATAAAATAGAATAAAGAAAACTTTCCGTTTGACCTGGAAAGATACCTTTAATAGTGGTTAGAAATATCTCCCGATCCCTCCAGCCTAATCCGGTAAGAATACCAGTCTCCTGAAAAGGTAGACTTCTGAAGATGTAAGTTCCTTGATAAGCTAAGTAATAAAGTTGAAACTGCCCTTGATTTAAGGGTATACTTTTTAAATCATCCACCACTTTTTCTAAGGGAAATTCAACCCTTGCAAAGAGCAATTCAGGTTTCCCATCTCCAGTTAAATCTACTAACAGAGGAGTAAAGAGGGGAAGGGCTATAGCTTTTATTACTTCTTGGCCCTTTTTCCCTTTGGTTAAGGTTAATCTATAAAAGTGTTTGGCCACAGGAAAAGGGGTTACAAAGACCTGTCTTTCTCTTTTATAAATGGCTAATCTTCCATCAGGCAAGTAAAAGGCTATCTCCCGTTCTTTGTCTCCATCAAGATCAAGAAAGTTTGCCCCAATGAGACGAAAATTTTCCGGCATATCAATTTTACTCACGTATCTAAGTTGATTGCCCTCACGTTTAACAATGTAGACCTCTTTACCAAACATATTTTCTGAATCAAAGGTTTGGGCAAGAAGCGTATCTCTCTGTCCTGTCCCCACATAGTCTACAAACTGTAGGAAGAGATTTAGTCTCTGAAGAACCAAATTTAGCCCCTGAGGGGTAAAGCGGAGAATCTCACTTCTCATCCCCAAATTCTTCTCGTAAACATTTAATGCTATCCAACCCTCAGGCCCTACAGAAAAAGACAATATGTCTCCCTTTTCTGGTTTGTATTTGGCAAGAAGTCCTCCCCTAATCTTAACAATAAAGAGTCCTTCTCTGTTGAAGTAAATCATCTCTGGTGTGCCGTCTCCATCAACATCTGCAAATTCTGCCTGCAAAACCTCTCCCGGCATTTTTCCTATAAGAAAAATCTGAGAAAACTGGGGGATTGGCACCTGAATTGGAGGTGGCTGAATAGTCATAGCTGGTGTTACTACTTGTGGTGAAGTGGCAAGTGTAGGGCTTCCGTAGGCCCTCACTAAATCTAAATAACTATTGTATACCTTCAGATAATTGGTTCCCACAGATATAAGGATATCCACTCTTCTTGCTTGGAGATCAGCGGCAGTAATTTGATAAGCTCTAATATTGGGCTCAAAGATAATTTCACTCTCCGTCAATAAATTCTTAAAGGTTATGAACAGATTTTCATCTAAAGGATTCCCCTCAGTTGTTATTAATAAACGAATATCACTAAATCTCTTCGCAGGAGTAGGAATGGGAAACTCCTCTTTTTTTGTTAAAATTCTTGCGGTAGCAAAATTTTCTTCAACCCGCAAAACCTCAACCTTACCTATGGGCTCCTTTAAAAAACCAAGACTTTCCTTAGTTTCAGGATGAATTATCTTTTTAACTTTTTTATAAATGGTAAAGATGTCTCGAGGTTTAACTCCCTGAGCTCGGCCCTTATCAAGAATAACCTCATTACCCTCAAGCCCAATAACAAGAGCAGGTATAGGCTGATAATCCCTTTTGATTTCCTCTAAAATTTTTAAAGAAATCTGAGCCACAGCGGTAGAGATTTTGAAAAAAATTACTAATAATAAAACGGGAATAAAGTAAGTAAATATTTTTTTGACTATCATAAAATTCTTTCCTCTAATTTGAATGTTCATTCTGGTATAGCAATATGTTTAGCGCCTCTCCTTCAAGCACTTCTCTTTTTAAAAGTTCTTCAACCAGGGCTTCTAACTTTTGTCTCTTACTTTCAATAATGTTTTTAGACTTATCATAACAACTTTTCAAAATTTTAGCAATTTCCTGATCTATAAGCCTTGCTGTTTCCTCGGATATAAGTTCCCTTTCACGATAGGGGATGTCTAAAAACAGCGCCTCTCTTTTCCTGAAGGTTTGCGGACCAAGGGTTTCACTCATACCGTAATCCATAACCATGGCTCGAGCAAGTTCGGTGGCTTTTTCTAAATCATTTTGGGCTCCGGTTGATATCTCCTTAAAGTAAAGTTCCTCCGCTACCCTTCCCCCAAAGAGAACGGCTATCTTTGCTAAAAGTTCTTCCTTTGTTAATAAATATCTCTCCTCTTCTGGAAGTTGAAGGGTATATCCAAGCGCAGCTATTCCTCTGGGAATAATAGAAACCCTATGAACCTTTTCCTTAGGAGTCAGCACAGAGGCAACTATGGCATGTCCTGCTTCATGGTAGGCAATTCTTTTTTTCTCCTCAAAAGTAAGGTATCTACTTTTTCTTGCTAAACCTGCAATCACTCTATCAATAGCTTCTTCAAAATCCTCCATTTCTACAGCTTTCTTTCCCTTTCTGGCTGCTAAAAGAGCCGCTTCATTAACAATGTTAGCCAGATCCGCTCCTACCATTCCCGCAGTTCTCGCAGATATTACCTTTAGATCTACATCCTCAGCTAATTTTATATTCCGAGTGTGCACCCTTAAGATGGCTTCTCTGCCCTTTAAATCTGGTCTATCTACCACTACTACCCGATCAAATCTACCGGGTCTTAAAAGCGCAGGATCAAGAATTTCTGGCCTATTAGTAGCAGCAATTATAATAACTCCCTTTCGAGGATCAAATCCATCCATCTCTGTTAAAAGCTGAGTTAGAGTATGCTCTCTCTCTTCTGTGCCTCCTATAGGGGTAATACCCCTAACCCTGCCTACCGCGTCTATTTCATCAATAAAGATAATGCAAGGTGCCATTTTCTCCGCTTGAGTAAAAAGATCTCTTACCCTAGCAGCTCCTACTCCCACAAACATCTCCACGAATGAGGAGCCTGATATTGAAATAAAGGGGACTCCTGCCTCACCTGCAACTGCCTTTGCCAGAAGGGTCTTTCCCGTGCCTGGAGGCCCAACCAAAAGGACACCTTTGGGAATTTTAGCACCAAGGGATACGAATTTTTGAGGATTTCTCAGGAAATCAATAATCTCCTTAAGTTCTTCTACCGCCTCATCAACTCCAGCCACATCTTGAAAGGTTACTTTAATCTCATTTTCAACATAAATCTTAGCTTTACTTTTACCTATACTCATTAAACCTCCCTCTGAAGAGACAAAACGCTTAAAAACAAAGATCCAAAACAAAACCAACAAAAATACGGGCACGGTCCAGGACAAGAGAGTAATCCAAAGATTACTTTCTGGTTTTATTTCAAAATTTATTCCCTTTTCCTCTAAATGTTTTATTAAATCAGGATCTTCCCCTCTTGTGGTGACAAAATAAGGAGGTAATTGAACCGACTTTTTCCTAATCTCAAAAAGAGTATCTCCTGCTCCCTCCCTAAACTTACCTTGAATTTCTCTCTTGCTGATAATAATGTCTTCAACTTGTCCCCTCTTTAAAAGCACCTTAAACTCATAATAGGAAAGTCTCTCAACAGAGGTCCACTGGCTTTGAAAAAAATAAAAACCAAGGGATACAAGTATCAAAACCCCTATGATAATGAGAACTTTGTGGTAAAAATTCATGGAGAATTTTTGAAATCTCTCTGTCCAGTAGATTCCAAAACAGAAAGCCAAAACCTGCTCTGAAGATTAATCTGTTTCCGTCTTTTTACTGCTTCTTTTAGCGGAATATGGACAAACTGATCATTTAAATAACTAATCATAAGTCCCGTTTTTCCAGCCATTCCCGCATGAACCGCATATTGTCCTAAGAATCCGCAATAGATCCTATCTTCCACATTGGCAGGCACACTTCTTATTATATAACTGGGATCTATGTATCTTATTATAACCTCCAAGCCTCTCTCCTTAAAATACTCATTAATACGATCTTTCAAAAACTTCCCAATATCACCTAATTTGATGTTACCCGAGGCATCATATTCAGGAGGATCTTTACGCACATACCTTTGACCAGCTCCCTCTGCAACAACTACTACCGCATGTTTTCTCGTAACCAATCTCCTCTCTAATTGAGCCAAAAAACCCCGTGGTCCCTCAAGATCAAAATCAATCTCAGGGACAAGACAAAAGTTAACTTCTTTTGTGGCTAATGTGGCTGCTGCGGCAATAAAACCAGAGTGCCTTCCCATCAACTTTACTAATCCAATACCATATGGCACCGCTATGGCCTCAGTGTGAGCACATCTTATGGCTTCACAAGCTAATTCCACTGCAGTATCAAAACCAAAGGTCTTTGATACAAGCCATATATCATTATCAATAGTTTTAGGTATGGCTATGACTCCAATTTTAAGCCCTCTCTTACTAATTTCCTCTTTTATTTTATTTGCTGCTCTAAAGGTCCCGTCACCACCTATCATGAAAAGAATCTGGATATTTAATCTCTCCAAGGTATCAACAATTTCTTCAATACTTTGATGCCCTCGAGAAGTTCCTAAAAAGGTTCCTCCCATAGTATGTATGTCCTTTACTACCTCGGGATTAAGTTCCACTACCGGATGCCCATATTTGGGGATAAAACCCTGTAGACCATAGCGAAATCCTATAATCTTATCGACACCATAGGAATAATAGAGAGTCATCACTATACTCCTTATAACGTCATTGATTCCTGGACAAAGCCCCCCACAAGTAACTATTCCCACCTTGGTTTTAGAGGGATCAAAATATATGTAAGGCCGTGGACCTGCAAGCTCTAAAGAGGCAGACTCCAGGCCTTTACTCAAGTTTTCCCTAAGGAAATTATAATTTACCCTTAGAGAAACTCTAATATTATCAGTGACAAAACATTGATTTGGGATATTAATAGGATTGGGAATTTTAGCAGGACCTAAGGTTTCAATCTCTGTCTCTATATCTTCGGTGATTTCCCCAGTAAACTCTGTAGGATCACAAACTCCCTGCATTTCCCCTGCTCCTTTAAGTTATGTTTTTTAATCTTATTCTTACCGCCTCCGCATGGGAGGGTAGATTCTCGTTAAGAGCCAAAGTTATAATACTCTGGCTTTCCCTCTTTAAAGCCTGAGGGGAATACTTCATGAAATTAATCTTTTTTAGGAATTGCTCTACAGATAGCCCTCCGGTAAATCTGGCTAAACCCATGGTGGGCAGAACATGATTTGGTCCCGCCATATAGTCTCCCACAGCTTCAGGGGTATAGGCTCCTAAGAAAATTGCCCCAGCATTTTTAATTAAGGGAAGGTAACTCTCGGGATTTTCCACTATTAATTCTAAGTGTTCAGGGGCTATTCGGTTAGCGAGTTCTATAGCCTCCTCAAGGGTATTCACCTTGAAAATAGCTCCTCTATTCCTTAGAGCTTGAAGGACGATCTCGCTCCTGAATTTCTTTGATAGGGCCTCTTTTATCTTAACTTTCACCTCTTTAACAAGCTTTTCAGAAGTTGTAATTAAAACACTCATACTTAAGGGATCGTGCTCCGCCTGAGCTAAAAGATCCCAAACTACAAAGTCTGGATCCGCTTTATTGTCCGCCACTATCAGAACCTCACTTGGTCCTGCAAGAAGGTCTATACCTACTTGAAAGGCAACTAACTTTTTTGCTAAGGTTACATATATATTACCTGGACCACAAATCACATCTACCTTTGGAATAGTCTCTGTTCCGTAGGCCATAGCAAAAATACTCCATGGTCCTCCTATTCGGTATATCTCATCTACACCAGCTTCTTTGCCTGCAACTAAAAGAGCAGGATGAAGGCTTTTGTCACTCCTCGGGGGAGAACACATAATAACTTTTTTAACTCCAGCCAGTTTTGCAGGAACTGCAGTCATAATAACTGTAGATATAAGAGGTGTTTCTCCTCCTTTGCCTCCAGGAATATAAAGTCCTGCGGAATCAACAGCTCTTATTAACTGGCCAAGGAGGCAACCATCTTCAGAGCTATCAAACCAACTCTTGGGTAAGGTTTTAGAGTGAAAGCTTCGCACCTTGGTCACCGCAAGTTTAATCGCAGATAAGAGCTCTGGCTCTATCTGCTGATAGGACCTTTCTATCTCCTCCTCAGAGACTCTGAACTCCTCTGGTTTAAGGGAAACTTCATCAAATTTGAAGGTGAATTCACAAAGAGCCAAGTCACCCTTAGCCTTTACCTCTCTACCTATGTTAGCTACTTTCTTTTCGAGTTTCAAAGGATACCTTTCCATACGAGAAAGGAGAGAACCTAAAAATTTCTCCGCTTTCAAACCTGGATATCTTAACACCCTTATCATAGTGTTTTCTACCAGTCCGCCAAGGGCTCCTTCCAAGCTCTTTTAAGTTCCTCTAAGGTAGCTTCCACCACAATCTTACCACTAAAACCTCTAATTCTCAAAATTGGCTCCTCAATAGTTTCGCCTATAAGATAACAGGGAAGCCCTTGAAAAAGGCTTTCAAAATCTCTCCTCTTTTCTGGGGAGAGACTAACTAAGATTCTTCCTGCACTTTCTGAAAAAAGGACAAAATCCTCTCTTTTTTCTCCTACAAAGGGAATAGCTTTTAGATCAATCTCCATACCAAAGCCACCAGAAAAGGCCTTCTCCGCCAGCGCAACTCCCAACCCACCATCAGAACAGTCATGAGCAGATTCAATTAGCCTTTGATATAGGGCATCCCTTAAGCGCACATAGAGTTCTCTGTTTAACTTGGCGTCGGGTTTAGGCACAGTTCCTCCTCTCACCCCAAGCAAGTTAAAATATTCAGAACAAGCAAGTTCTTCAAAGGTATCTCCAAGTAAATAAATAAGAGCACCTGCTCTTTTAACTTCCATAGTTTGGGCAAGTTCTATGTCAGGAATCTTAGACACTACTGAAAAGAGAAGTGTTGGTGGCACAGAAATTTTAAAGGTTCCATCAGGTAAAATCTGTCCAACTCCATAAGGATTGGGATCATTCTCTCTTAGGGCAAGCTTCATAATGTAGTCGTTTTTCATTGAATCTTTTCCCGAAATGCACGGTATCCCATAGGCAACGGTATAATCGTAGAGGGCTTGATTAGCTCTCACTAATTGAGCTAATTTGAACTTTCCATCGGGATTTTTCTCGCTCTCCACTGGATCACACCAACAAAAGTTATCTAAACCAGCCATAAAATCTATATCTCCTCCTACGCAAACAGCATTTCTCACCGCCTCATCTATAGCATTAGCTACCATGTAGTAGGTATCAAAATCTGAGTATTTAGGGCAGATACCATGGGCAATAACTATACCACTTTTACTTTCAAGATCATACCTTAGGACTGCTCCATCACTGGGACCATCCTCCATAACTCCACAAAGAGGCTTAATCACTGATCCTCCTTGAACTTCATGATCGTATTGTCGCACCACATACTCTTTAGAGCAAATATTATAACTCCTAAGTAAAATCTTTAAAACCTCTTTCAAATCCTCTGGATGGGGAACTTCAACCTTTTCGGGAAAATCGGGCTTTTTCCACTCCGCAAAGAGTTTTAGTTGAGGCACACCCTCATGCAGAAAATCCAAAGGTAGAAGTCCTACAGTTTTTCCATCATAGAGGATATGAAAGTAGCCACTATCTGTAAACCTTCCTAAGACTGTTGCCTGAACCCCCATTTTTTGAGCAAGCTCCATAAATTCGGATAACTTTTCAGGTGGCACCGCAACCGTCATCCTTTCTTGACTCTCCGAAAGAAGAATTTCCCATGGCTTTAGTCCTGGATATTTAAGAGGAGCCTTAGCTAAGTCTATTTCCGCACCACCTGTCTCTCTTGCCATTTCACCAACAGAGGAAGATAAACCACCTGCTCCGTTATCAGTAATGGAATTATAGAGTCCTCTTTCTCGAGCTATCAGTAAAAAATCTGAAACTTTTTTTTGAGTTATGGGATCTCCAATTTGCACGGCAGTTGCAGGAGAGCCCTCGTGAAAAGCCTCTGAAGAAAAGGTTGCTCCATGGATTCCATCCTTTCCGATTTTTCCCCCTATCATAACTATAGCATCGCCAACTTGAGCTCCCTTCTCCCAACCTGGCTTTCCAAGAACTTCAAGGGGAATAATCCCCCCTGTACCACAATATACCAGAGGTTTTCCAAGAAATCGCGGATCAAATACAATGGAGCCATTAACTGTTGGGATCCCACTTCTATTTCCCCCATGTTCAACCCCTTCTCTAACCCCCTCGAAAATCCTCTTAGGATGAAGAATACGAGGGGGTAGAGGCTTATCCCAATTTGGGGGAGCAAAACAAAAAACATCAGTATTAAAGATCAGTTTAGCTCCTTTCCCTGTGCCTAAGGGATCTCTGTTCACTCCAACAATACCGGTAAGGGCTCCACCATAGGGATCAAGCGCGGAGGGACTATTGTGAGTTTCCACCTTAAAGGCAAAAGCCCATTTCTCATCAAGTTTTATCACTCCTGCATTATCTACGAACACCGATAGACAGAAATCCTCATTTCCCTTTCTCTTGCGAATCTCATCCGTTGCCCTTTTTATATAGCTCTTAAATAAACTATCTATCTCCAACTCCTCCCCTGTGTCTAAATCTTTGTAAAATATTTTGGCATTAAAAATCTTGTGTTTACAGTGCTCAGACCAAGTCTGGGCAAGACATTCTAACTCCACATCCGTAATCCTATGATCTAAACCAAATTTTTTTCTTATCTCTATAAAGTCTCTTTGCTGATAAAATCTTTGAATAGTCTCCATCTCCTCAAGAGAGAGCGCAAGCAGTCTCTCTTTGGAGAGATTTAAAAGGTCTTTCGGGGAAAAAAGCGTTAGGTCAAAGGTCTCTACTTTAGGAGGGAAAAATTCAGTTACCCGTGGTGGAGGATAATTAAACCAACTTTTAGTGCTCTCTGTATAAGATAAGATAAACCACCTTTCAATGAGCTCGTTTGCTAAGAGATCCTTGGCAATACGCTCCACTTCATCTCTATCAAGATTTCCCTTTAGAAGTAAGAGTTTTGAAAAGTAGACTCCTTCAGTTAGGGGGTCAAGGGGCCTGTGGAGCATATAACTGAGGGCTTCCTCAGCCACCTTGCCCTCGTTATCGGTAACTCCAGGCCTAAACCCAATCTCTAGAGCCCAATCAAAATCAAGATTCAGAACCTTATAAATAGGTTCGTTAATAGTAAAAATCTCTGTTATAGGATCGCAGAGGGCTGACAAGGTATACTCTTTGAGAAATTCATCTGTAAAATTTCCCTCAACCAAATAAACTCTTATCCAATAAAGGGCCTCGGGAAAAAGCCTCAGATCTCGCTGAATTTTCTTTAAAATCTTGACCGCTCGACCATCTTCGTATTCTCTTTTAAAGGTTATTTCAATCCTATGATACATAACTTTCAAGCAAGTATATCATCAATTCCGAAGTTGACAACAAAAGAATTGATATTAAATTTATAAGTTGCATTAAAATTTTTTCCAAGGAGGTTAACCAGTGCCCCATCACAAATCTGCAGAAAAAGCTTGGATTCAAAGCGAAAAAAGGAGGCTTAGAAACAAAAGTTTTAAAAGCAGGGTTAAAACAGAGATAAAAAAGTTTTTGGCTTTATTAGAAAAAGGGGAATTAGAGTCTGCAGAGAGACAATTGAGGGTGGCCCAAAGTTTACTTCATAGTGGAGTATCTAAAGGGATTTTTCATCGCAACAAGGCAGCCAATAAGATATCAAAGCTTTATGCCAAGTTAAATCAAGCAAAGCAAAGAGCTCAAGCTTAAGTTATTGGGGATGTAGCTCAGGGGGAGAGCGCCGGAATCGCACTCCGGAGGTCGGGGGTTCAAATCCCCTCATCTCCATTTAAACTTTATTCACTGCTCGTTAGTTTAATCGACTTAACACTCTCACCCCTCTACTACCACGAGCATTCCTCCACTTGAAGCTCTCCTTCGTTTGACTGTAGGCTACGCAATGTTTTGTTAAAGTTTGCCTATAAGTTCTTTAAAAAAAGCCATGAATTTTTTTGACTTGAGGATAGCTAGCCAGTAAAAAGAAAGTTGTAGATCAACCTATTTATTCATTTGAGTAATTTACATAGTGTAAGTGTATGAAGAAATCCTATCCGAAAATGGTAGGTGAGCTATGCAAATTGATGGAGAGAGGTGGTAAGTTAAATCACTTACAAACAAATGTTGAAAAGAAAATCAATGATTATAAAATGTTTATAATAAATTTTCAAAGAAAAATTAAGTAAGGAGGAATACTTATGGGCAAAAGTTATGTAGAAGAAATAGTGGTGAGATATTTAATAAAAGAAGGGTATTTGGTTTTACAAAATATTTGGTTTAAACCTAAAGAATCAGAGTCGGATAAAAAAACACAAGAAAGGAGTTATGGTTGGAGTGATATTGATATTTTTGCTGTGAAACCTGGTGAATCGCCGTTGATTATTCAATGTAAAAGTTTTACTGGCACTGAATCAGCAGATGAGTTTATTAATAGCACAGTTGCTTGGTTTGAGCAGATTGAAAAACTTTTAAAAAACCCAGAAAATTTTTTATCAAACCCAAGTTTAGATTATAGGGGATGGTGTAAAGATGGAAATTATAAAAAAGTTTTGGTAGTAGATATTTTAATTCAAGAAAAAGAGGTAAAAGATAAATTAGAAAAAAAGGAAATAAAAGTATGTAGATATGAAGATATATTAATTAAATTATTAATAAAGTTACAAGAGGAACTAGAACAACAAGAAGAAGGACGCATTGGCAAAGAAGAAGATATTCTACTAAGAGTTTTTTTAGACATGATAAGACGAACATTAATAGATAATTACAAAATTCAATTGTATAAATTGTATAAAAGTATAAAAAATTCAAATTGTATAGATGACGAGCTTAAGCAGATTTTAGAGATGGAGAAGAGTGGTTGTGAAAAACTACTTAAGAGTAAGAAAGTGAAGGAAGCTCAGTTGTGTGCTATTTTAGGTAAGAGGGAATGGGACTTTTTTAGGGATAAGCTAAAGAAGAGAGTTGAGGAGCTGGAAAAACAAGAAAAGAGGGAAGACTTTTTGATGAAGCTTTTGATGCTTACAAGATGGAGGATGTATGCTTATAATGAAGTAATGAAACTACTATATAAGGAGGTAACTCAGATGGAAACATTGATGCCTTTAGTCATTGATAAAGAGAGGGATCCTTTGTACAATGAGGGAAGAATTAAAGAGGCTCAGGAGATGGTGCTTGAGGTGGTGGAGGTAAACCTTGGTGAAGTGCCAAAGGGCCTTGAGGAGCAGATTAAAGCAGAAACAGACCGAGAGAAACTAAAGAAGCTTCACAGAGAGCTTATTCTTGCCTCAAACCCTTTGGAAGTAATCCAACAATTTGGCTATAGGATTAACAACACTTAACGGGGCTTTTTTTTTACTCTTCACCATCTGTAAGTTATCTACGATTTACTACCAATAAAACATCTCTTAAGTAACACTGGCTTTTTCTCCTTCTTGAACCACTCATCCTTTCCTACATTTGCCTATTTTCAAAACACATACTAAAATATCTTCATGACCCATCCATCCTTTCCCTTTGACCGCACTTTAAGAGAAGTTCTACAAAGACTTCCTCTCAAAATTATCCAAATCCTCTTTGGCTCCAAGGTCTCAGAAGTCCTTGAAAGCACCTTCCCTGCAACTAAAGAAAGAAAGGCAGACTTCGTAGGAAGACTTGAAAATGGCACCCTTATTCACCTTGAAATTCAAAGCACCTATGATCCCACCTTGCCTCTAAGGCTTATTGAGCTTTACTTAAGGATTTATGAGAGATACGGGGCTTATCCTTTACAGGTTTTACTTTGGGTAGGAGACAAGAAGTGTCCCTATAGAACAAGGTATCGGTTGGGAAAACTTGAGCATCGAGTGAAGGTTGTGGAGATGAGGAAGATTAGTTGTAGGGAGTTACTTGAGAGTGAGGTGGAAGAGGATCAGGTGCTTGCTATTTTGTGTAAGAGGGAGAGGGACTTTTGGGATAGGCTAAGGGAGAGGGTTGAGAGGCTTGAGGAGGGAAGAAGGAGGGATTTTTTGATGAAGCTTTTAATGCTTGCAAGATTGAGGAAGGATACTTATAATGAAGTAGTAAAGCTATATGAGGAGGTAACGAGGATGCCACTTGTGATTGATAAGAGGAGGGATCCCTTTTACATAGAGGGAAGGAAAGTGGGGAGAAAAGAAGGAAGACTTGAGGGAAGACTTGAGGGTTTACTTGAGGATGCTCAGGAGATGGTGCTTGAGGTAGTAGAGGTAAAGCTTGGTGAAGTGCCAAAGGGCCTTGAGGAGCAGATCAAGGCAGAAACTGACCGAGAGAAACTAAAAAGGCTTCTCAGGGAGCTTGTTCTTACCTCAAACCCTACGGAAGTAATCCAACAGTTTGGCTACAGGATAAATGAAATCTAATCAAAAAACACCTCTTCACTTAATCCTTTAAACAAAGTGTTTTTGGTTATCACATTATAGATATGTTTTCTATAAATAATGAATCCTAAAATTAACTTTTGTGGTCCCCCTATATCAGCATAAAGGGGGCATAAGTTCTGCTTCTTATTAGGATGTAAGAAAGAAGGGAAATTGAAAATTAAGAGAATCAATCTGAAGCGGGCCTCGGAGTAAAGAGAGAGACACAAGGTAAGTGTGTAATCTTCATGTTCCTAACCAAGACCTAAAATGCTACAAAGACCTAAAGCAATCAAAGATGCATCCCAGAGAAAAGAAGTCGCCTTTAGACAAAAGGTCACAGAATTTCACAACTCCTTGGGCACCAAAGCCACAGATTGACCAAAGAGGAAATGCTCAAAGAGTTGCGAAAGTAGGTAATAGAGTTTATTCTGCCTTAAAGGAGAGAACATCCTTGCAAGGAGAAGCTTAAGCCTTTGGTGGATAGATTTTGTAGGGAGAGGGGTATAGCTTTGGTAGCAGTATCTACGATTAGAAGGATTATAAAGTATTTGAAAGAAAGGGGGTAAGTTTGAGGAGAGGAAGTGAAGAAGCTTAGTTATTATGGGAAGACGGGAAGATTTATTGAGAGGGAGAGGAGGAAGCGGTATAGAGGTGGTAGGAGGGGATTACAGCCTGGGGACTTGGTGCAGATGGATGCAATTGTGTATTTTTTGGATGGGATTAGGAGGTATGTTTTGGTAGCGAAGGATGTGGCAAGTAGATTTGGATTTGCCTATGAAGAATAGTCATTTATCGAGCAGGAGTGGGAGGGACTTTTGGAGGAAGTTTAAGGCTGTAGCTCCTTTTGAGACGCGGGGCGTGCAGAGAGACTTTGAGAGTGAGTATTTAGGGGAATTTGCGAAGGAGCTTGAGAGGGAGGGAATGGGTATGTAGAGAGGTTTAACAGGACATTGGAGGAGGAGTTTATTGAGTATAGGGAGTGGATGTTGAAGGATGATTTGGAGGAGTTTAATCGGGAGTTTATGAGGTATTTGATATGGTATAATAACGGAGAGGGTGCATAGTGGACTTGGGGATGTATCGCCTTTGGAGTGAATTTGTTATAAATTTAACGAGAATTCCCCCTCAGTCTAAAATTATATGGACTCATACAGGGCTATTGAAATTTTAGGACCTTTTGTTTATAATTAAACCATTAAAAGTTATTAATTGCTCTGGAGGTTAATTATGTCCTGTGTATTTTGTAGAATAATAAACAAGGAAATTCCAGCTAAGATTGTCTATGAGGATGAAAAAGTTCTTGCATTTCACGACATAAATCCTCAAGCCCCCTTTCATATTTTAGTGATTCCCAAAAAGCATATTTCAACTCTTCTTGATTTAGATGAGTCTGATAAAGAAATTTTGGGGCATATATATATAACTATTAACAAAATAGCTAAAGAGCTTGGTTTTGCTGAAAAGGGGTTTAGAGTAGTTACTAATTGTAAGGAAGAGGCAGGCCAAACTGTTTTTCATGTTCACTTTCATGTGCTTGCTGGAAGAGTAATGGATTGGCCTCCAGGTTAATCACTAACATATAATAAAATTTTTCTCTTTTGAGGACCATTAAATTCGTAAAAGTAGATTCTCTGATTTCTTCCCAGTATTATCTTTCCTTCCCTAATTATTAGCACTTCAGTTGGAGCCACAAGAGCTGCTTTGGTATAGGGGGTCGCCTCCTCTTCTGGGTTTACTTTGTCTAAAAGTTCAGGAAGACGTGGCTTTTTGGGATCTTCAAGTTTACGATGAATAGTAACTGCTGCTGAGGTGTGGGGAACATATAAACACATCATCCCTTCATTAATCTGCCGAAATTGCACTATTTTTTCAATCTCCGATGTAATATCAATAACTTGTTCTTTACTTTGAGTATCTATTTCTAATTCAAATACCTTACCCATACCTACTTTTGCCGTTCAAAATAATTAAATCCTGCACAAATTTTACAAAGGGGTTGGTTTTCTATATATACCTCTTTTCCGTCTCTTACTACTATCTGACATTTTGAACAAATAGCTTTTTTCTTTGGTTTACCAGGCAGATCTTCTTCCTTAAGCTTAACTAATACTTCTTCAACTTCAAATAGCTCCTCCTCAGACATAACTTTATAAGCCAAAAGCTCACGCAGGGCAGGATTATCAACTTTTGGAAAGTATAACTTAGCTCTTTCCTTAGCGGATTCCTTAACTATGATTCTAAAGGCTTTACCTGTTTCAAGATTTAGAAAGGTTGCTGCCATGATACCATAGTCATAAAACTTCATAGTTCTCTTTCCGAGAGAACAACCAGTTACTGTTTGAATAGCATCTGTTGCACAGCGGTCAATCTCTACAAACACTAAGAACTTCTTTCTATCTGCTCCATAAGGGTCTTTTATATCAATTAACTTAAGCCCCAATAGGGAAAGCCTTGCCCCAAGAACTTGTCCCGCACATAAGTGCCCGTGCCTCTCTTTACAGATATCAAGGAGAGCTTCAAGAGAGATTTCAAAGGGATTAAATCCTGTCACGATTTAACTCCTATGATACCTTTGCACCTGGAGAAACCTCTCTTTCTGGCACAACCAAAGTGAGGCCCTTTTCGTCCTGTGCGGTAAGAAGCATCCCTTCAGAAAGAACACCTTTTATTTTAATAGGTTTCAAATTAAGAACTAAAACTACCTCTCTACCAATTAACTCTTCAGGCTTGTAATGAAGTGCAATTCCAGAGACAATTTGTCTCTTTTCTGGACAGGCTACCTCAAGTTTCAGTAATTTATCTGTTCCCTCAATTTTTTCCGCAGAAAGAATCTTTCCTATCCTCAAATCCCACTTGCGAAACTCTTCAACGGAAAGGACCTCTCTTTTTTCTTCTTCTGTCCTTTTTTCTTCTTCGAAATGACTTTCTATTCTTGGAAAAAGTGGTTGCCCTTTAGTTATAGTCTTTTTCTCTTTGGGAAGTTCCCAATTGTAACAAGCGGAAAAATCGAGAGTTTGGGGCTCTAAGGAGAGATTTTTAAGAACTTGATAAGAGCTTTCTGGAAGCACAGGGCTTAATGCTAAGGCAAAACTCTTAATTGCGGAAAGAAGATTTCGGAGAATAGTTCCTGCACGCGCTTTGTTACCCTCTTTTATAGCTTTCCACGGAGCACACTTATCAATATAGACATTAGCATATCTTATAGCTTGCCATAACTCCTCCAAAGCTAAGTGAAACTGCAAGTCCTCAAAAAGTTTAAAATAAGCATTCAGCGCCCTCTCAACAACATCTCTAAATGCCCTATCTTCAGGAAGAAGAGGCCCATAACTTGGGACTTCGCCGTGAAAAAACTTTTCCACCAAATTAAGGGTTCTAAAAATAAGATTTCCGTAATCATTAGCTAAATCTGCATTATGTCTATTGACGAGTTGCTTTAGGTCAAACTCCGCATCGTAACCAAAGGCCATTTCTCGAAGAAGAAAATACCGCAGGGTATCTCTTCCGTATTTTTTAGAAATCTCCAAAGGATCTATTATGTTTCCAAGAGATTTGGACATCTTATGTTTATGTAAAAGCCAATACCCATGAACAAAAAGTTTTTTATAGGGAGGCAACTCCATTGCCTTGAGCATAATTGGCCAATAAATGGCGTGAGGTCTAAGAATATCCTTGGCAATAAAATGATGGACTTTATCCCAATAGATTTGCCACTGAGGGTGATAGGGATACCCTATCCCTGAAAGATAGTTCAGAAGGGCATCAAACCACACATAGGTTACATAATTTTGATCAAAGGGGAGCTCAATCCCCCAGGAAAGCCTACTCTTAGGTCTGGAAATACACAAAGGGGGTAACGGCTCCTCTAACATATTAAGAACTTCCTCTCTGTAAAAGCGGGGATAGATCAGATCTTCATGGTAAAGAAGGTCCTTTAGCCAAGATCTATATTTCTCTAAGTTGAAAAAGTAGTTCTTTTCCTTAAGGTAAAGGGGCGGTCTTTTATGATCTCGGCATAGACCATTTTCATCAAGCTCCTTAGAGGTGAGAAATCTCTCGCAGCCAAAGCAATACACTCCCTCATATTCATCTAAGAAAAACTCCCCCTTTTCATAAAGGGTTTGTAAGACATATTGCACCGTTTTTTTGTGTTCCGCTGAGGTAGTCCTTATAAAGTAAGTGTAACTCAGCCCAAGAAAGTCCCAGGTGTTCTTAAAGGCAAGGGCTACTTCATCTACAAACTCTTGAGGTTTTTTGTCGTGCTCCGCAGAGGCCTTTAAAATTTTGTCACCATGTTCGTCTGTTCCAGTAAGAAAGAATACTTCGTAGTTTCTTAAGCGATAAAACCTTGCTAAAGCGTCTACTACAATAGTGGTATAACTATGCCCTAAATGGGGATAGCTATTTACATAGTATATGGGAGTGGTAAGGTAAATAATTTCCTCCTTTATTCTTGCCAAGGTTCTACCTCTTCATGAATTGTTTCTTCCTCCACAATGTGATTTTTCAACTCGCTAACCGGTACGGTATATATGTTCCCCTCTGGCGCTTCCAAGGTAACAGTTTTTGAAAAGAAATTATATTTGACAATTTTAAAGATGTTTTCTCCGAGAGTAATTTTACTGCCTATCTTAGGAAGATTTTGTAAAAATTCTTGATAGACTTTTTCCTCGTAGGCAAGACAACATAGTAATCTTCCACAGGGTCCAGAAATCTTGTTAGGATCTAAAATTAGGCCCTGATCCTTAGCCATCTTTATTGAGAGGGCTTCAAAACTTCTCAAAAACTGGGCACAGCAAAATTCTTTACCACAAATACCCAAACCTCCAATAAGAGCGGTTTCATTTCTTACACCAATTTGTCTCATTTCGATTCTCATCCTCAAGGCTCGAGCAAGCAGTCTTACTAATTCTCTAAAATCAATTCTTCCCTCCGCGGTATAATAAAAAATTATCTTACTCCGATCAAAATAGCACTCTACATCTACAAGTTTCATTTCTAACTTAAGCTCATTAGCAAATTGTTTACAAAGCTCCTCTCCTTTTTTTTCTGTTTCTAACTTTTTTTCATAATTAGAAATCTCCTTAGGATTAGCCTTTCTTAAAACTAATGGTATATCCTTGATGTCATAGGGAATAGGAAAACAATAATCCTTAATCTGAAAGACCTCTTTTCTTCCCTCAGGGAACTTTACTAATACAAAGGAATTTTGATTAACTGGTTTATAAAGTTTTACCACATGAGTTGGTCTGTCTGGTTTAAGCTGGGCATGAGCTAAATATATTTCTTTAGAACTCTCCATTAATCCTAACCTCCAATCGTGCGCATAGCCCTTTTTGTAGTCTTAAGATTCCTCACTTCCGGTTTAATTTGTAGAGCAAGACTAAAGGCCTCTTTTAAGCTCCCCTTTTTATCTCTCAAGTATTCCCGTAGGTCTATTTCCTTATCGCTAAAAAGACAAGCCCGAAGCTTACCTTCCGCAGTGATCCTAAGACGATTACATGTGCTACAGAAATGTTCTGAGATTGGAGATATGAAGCCTATCTTTCCTAAGGCCCCTTCCCACTGAAAAACCTTGGCTGGGCCTCCTCCAAAGGAAGTGACAGGTTTTAAGGGTAAGTAACTCTCTACCTGTGCTTTAATTTCCGCTAAGGGCACAATTTTCTCCTCATTCCAATTGCTTTGCTTTCCTACAGGCATATATTCTATAAAACGAATCTCCCAGGGATACCGCAGAGAGAGTTTTGCCAATTCAAGGATCTCTTCATCGTTAAAACCTCTTATTACTACCACATTTATCTTAATAGGTGAAAATCCAAGTTCCTCCGCCTTCAAAAGACCCTGCCATACCCTTTGAAAATTAAATCCCCCTGTTAAATGGAAAAATTTGGTAGGACTCAGAGTGTCAAGACTAACATTTAGTCTTCTCACTCCACTCCTTTTGAGGGTTTCCGCCTTTTCTAATAAAAAGTATCCATTAGTAGTTAGACTTAAGTCCTTTAATCCTTCAAGAGAAGATAGCCTTTTAATCAAATCCTCTATATCCTTTCTGAGTAAAGGTTCTCCTCCTGTGATTCTGATTCTCTTCACTCCTAACTCAAGGGCAACTTCTACTATTTCTAAAATTTCTTCATAGGTAAGGATTTCCCCTGCAGGGACCTTCTTAAAGGGACCACGATTTTCACAGTAAATACATCTAAAATTGCATCGATCTGTAACCGATATTCGCAAATACTCAATAGTTCGGCCAAATTTATCGATAAGCATGGATCCTTTCTTTGTAAATGGTTCTTGCTTGATTAAAGACATCAATGGTATGAGAAGCCCGATAATCAGGATAGGTCCAGGGAAGACTTTGGAAACTTTTGTCTCTAAATATTAAGGTCACCTCTCCATAAACAGAATTACCCAAATATAGTCTGTGGGCATAATCTTTAAAAGTAGAAAGGACCACCTTAGATAAATTCAGATACCCCGGATCAAGATTAAGACTCCTTTTGTCCCCGGAGTCTACCCATTGTCTCTCTATTAGATAACACCTATGTTTCAGTGCTATCAGAAATTCAGGCTCCTTCAGTTTTTCAAAAAAGTAAAAGGTTTTCCAGAGAGGTTTTCCCATTTCTTTTTCATAATATGTGGTATAAGCGGAAATATCGTAAGTTCGGCTCTGTAAAAGAACTAATCCCAAGTCCTCTTCTAATTCTCTCTTTACCCCTTCAAAAAGCCCTCGCTCTTTTTCCATGACGGCGATAAAAAAGAGAACTGGCAGTGGAGTTTTAGGATGGCTCATTTGGAAAAGGAAGAGCTTCCTCAGGTAACATATTAGGTATATCCTCGATAATAGGATAAAGTAAGGCACATCTTTTACAAGTAAACCCCTGTAAATTTTCTCCTTTATTTTCGTAATACTCTAAATCCCCCTTACATTGAGGACATGCTAAAACCTCTAAATAGGCCTTTATTCTATCCCAATCCATGCTTTAATTTTACTCCTTTAAAGTCATCAGGCAAAGTCTCAAATTCCTTGACCTACTCCATAAGAGCTTATAGAATGGGACGAAGACTCTCCTTTAATATCTCCATAAAAACAGACATTTCCTCTCTTATTTTTTCAAGGGACGAGGATTCCTTTCCCAAGAGTAAGTCCTTCAGGCTTAGAATAACCCTTTTTTCTTCTTCCGAAAGTGTGGGTAAAATCCTAAGAATAATCTCCTCTAAAGAGAGAGACTTTTCTTGGGGACTCACATCAAGCAAGTTATAGAGAGCTTTTAGTCCATGGCTGAAGATATCAAGGTATAAACTAGGATCCACCTTCTTCTTTTCAAGATGAAGGTCTCTCCAAAGGGAAAGGGCATATTGATAATGAGTCTTTGCTCGGATGAAATATACCATATTTTAGGTTTGATCTTTAAATACTTTATCTCCCCATCTTCTATAGAAGTGGCTGCTAAGGATTTCATCCGCTTTTTGGCAGGTCTCAAAAAGAAGATCAATTAGATCTAACATTTCTGCTTGACCATCTGGAGGCCTCATCTCAAAATCCTCTATGAAGGCACCACTTTCTAAATATTCTTTAAATTCCCGTAATCTTTTTATGGTTAGCATTTAGCTAGCCCTTTCTAAATATTCGCCTGTTCGGGTATCAATCTTTATAACATCCCCTTCTTGAATAAATAGAGGCACCTGTATAATTGCCCCTGTTTCTAAGGTAGCAGGTTTAGTTGCCGTTCCCACAGTGTCTCCCTTAACACCTGGTTCGGTTTTAAGAACCTTAATTTCTACTACCTTTGGCAATTCTAAACCTATAACCCTTCCTTTGTAGTAAAGAATAACCACTTGGAGATTTTCCGTCAGAAACTTCGCATTATCTCCCACCTCTCTTTCAGAGAGGTAAATTTGATCATAATCTTCTAAATCCATGAATACAAAGCGATCCCCCTCTTTATAGAGATATTGGGCCTCTCTCTCCTGTAAATCGGGCTTTTCAAATTTTTCTCCAGATCTAAAATTTATCTCTATAACTCTACCCGTTAGGAGATCTCTTAGTTTTGTCCTAACTGTGGCTTGACCTTGGGCTACTTTGGAATGTTGAAATTCTAAAATTTCATAAGGTTTGCCATCCCATTCAATTTTAAGGCCTCTCCTGAAATCAGAAGTAGTAAATCCCATTTTTAGGCCTCCTGCTGTTTTTTCTCTAAATAGGAGGGAAGAGGGGTTGCCCAAGCCTCATCATCAAAATAGAGTTCTTCAAAGTCAGCAGGTATGGGAATTTCTAAGAGATAGGGACCCTCCACCACCTCAAAGCGTAAAAAACAAGACTTATACCAATCAGTATCGGGAAGTTCTAAGTCAAATTCTTTCATTATGCGGTAGGTGCGATAAAAGTCTTCCCAGGAATTATCCTCTTCAGGATATATGGTAAAATCCCTAAGGATGTCAGTGATGACAAATCCAGAATTTAACATGAAGCTTTGGAAATCTCTCCATTTCTGTAAAGATGCCTCTCTATGAGTAAAACCTATGTAACCAGTTGAACCTTCACCTTTAAGAGCACTAATACAACGGGACACAAAGAGCTTAAGCCCCTTTTGGGTTTCAACGGGATCAGTAACGAAAACATCAAAACTCTTGTGAAAAGCCTGAGGTAAGGCCTCTATGACATTATAGCTGTGAATTTCAACCTTTTTGAAACCAATCTCCTCCATTTTCTTAGCTATAAATTCATTTATCCTCTGGTCTATTTCTACCACAACAATCCTTTTAGGTAATCCTGTCAAAGCTATAGCAAGAGAGAGAAGATCGTCGTCTCCCAAAATAAAGATTTCTGTCTCCTCTAAATCGCCTCTTTCATAAATAAAAGCTACCCTTTTTAAAGTATCTTCGGGCCGGATAAACCCCTGATCAAAGTCACTGGTAGGAAGAGGTCGGTTTTGAATTAGCCTCTTAAAATCAAGAAGTAGTTGGGACCAAAAGGGATCCTCTTTAAAGGGTTGACAAAAGAGACATCCCGGAGGATGATATACCTCCTGCTTTGTCGAATTGGGACTAATTTTAAAATAGGGTTTTTCATAAAGTACTTGACCTGAATTAAGAAGCTCTTTAAGTGCGGAAAGAAAATTAACTATGTGAGAATCTTGATAATTGATAAGTTCCCAAAATGAGGCTGGTTTTTTGGCGAGGTAACGTAAAACTTGTTTCTTTATGCGCTCTATTTCTAACACGGAAATACCTCATGAAGGAAGACTTCTAAAGAATATAACTAAAAATTGCGGGGGTGGGATTTGAACCCACGACCTCCGGGTTATGAGCCCGACGAGCTACCAGGCTGCTCTACCCCGCGTCTTTAACATCACATTAAATATAACCGCTTTTTACAACTTGTCAAGCTCTTGTATAAGTCCATATGATTTTAGACTGAGGGGAATTCTCGTTAAATTTATAACAAATAAACTCCAAAGGTAATACAGTCCCAAGCTTACCTTGCCCCCTCTCCATTATCGGTATCTTACAAAATTCCTCACAAGCTCTCTATGCTCAATTAACTCCTCCTCCCATGTTCGGTTAAACCTCTCTAGATATCCATTTGCTCTTTCTTAAGCTCCTATGTGACTTCCCCTAAAGACTTAACTTCCACTATCGTGTTCACGCCCCGCATCTCAGAAGGAGCTTCCGCCTTAAACTTTCTCCAAATGTTCCTCCCACTCCTGCTCGATAAATGACTATTCTTCATAGGCAAATCCAAATCTACTTGCCACATCCTTCGCTACCAAA
>JANXCE010000027.1 GCA_025059715.1 Caldimicrobium sp. | reverse complement strand
AGAGGAGGGATCCCTTTTACATAGAGGGAAGGAAGGTAGGGAGAAGAGAGGGCTTACAGCAGGGTATACAGCAAGGTATACAACAGGGGTTACAACAGGGATTACAGCAGGGACTTCTAAAGGAGGCTCAGGAGATGGTGCTTGAGGTGGTGGAGGTGAAGCTCGGGAGCGTGCCAAAAAGCCTTGAGGAGCAGATCAAGGCAGAAACTGACCGAGAGAAACTTAAAAGGCTTCACCGGGAACTTATTCTTACCCCAAATCCTTTAGAAGTAATCCACCAGTTTGGCTATAGTGTTAACAACACTTAACGGGGCTTTTTTTATTCTCCACCATTATTATCCTCTGAGTTTCACTGGCTTTTTCTCCTTTTTGCAAAATTTACGCCTATTATAAAAGGTAGGAAAGGGACAAAATTGAAAATCAAAGATCAATCTTAAGCGGGCATCTCAATGAAAATCAATAAAAAGGGGGGAGAAAGGTAAATATTGAATTTCAAGGCTCTTCCCTCCATAGCCTTTAATACCCTCTTATGATTTACTCTGTAGCCTTTAAGCCATAAGTTTAAAACGTTCTCTTCCAATATCTTTATCTTGTGACCTTATTTCTTTCTCCGGTGATGGAAAGTTAAAAGAGGGATAGACCATCTCTCGAGTAAATAACTCAAGGAATAGGGCCTTGGGATGGGAGAGTTTTTAGTTTGTATTTCAGGTTCCTTACTTGCTGGCAAATTTCCGAGTCTCAAGTTTTCAGTTTTAAGGGTTTTTGATCTTTAGAGAGGCTCAAGAGTGGAGGCCTTCGTATTTTTGGTCTTCACTTGTTAAGAGTTTGTTGGGAAATTTCGTATAATCTTTTAGTTGCACCAAAGGAGTTTTTTGGGTAACAGGTAACATTGCTTCAAAGAGGATTTGAGTGATTTATGTTTTTAGTTATTAACCCTAACATTTAATTTGTCCAAAAAGGGAAGCAATCTAAGGATCATAGTGGTCTTGGGGATGTATCACCTTTGGAGTGGATTTGTTATAAATTTTATGAAAATTCCCCTCAATTCTAAAATTATATGGACTCATACAACCTCTTGACAAAGATACTTTTTGGGCTATTTTATTTTTACTTTTCTTGAAAAGTAGGCGCGTAGCTCAGTGGGAGAGCGCTTGCTTGACGCGCAAGAGGTCGGCGGTTCGATCCCGCCCGCGCCTATTATGAATCTTCAACCTAAAAGGAGCTGAAAAGAAGGAACTTGAAAATTCACATAATTGAGATTGGAACCTTTCAGCTGCCCCCTTCGCGCCCCCTCAAAGATTTAATTCCAGAGATAAAAAAAATAAAGTTATCTAAGGGGCTTCCGGTTGCCTTTAAATTAGATTCAATCATTATTGATTGGCATTCCCCTCTGCCTGAGGATGTAGAAGAGATTGTCTTGAAGCCCCTTTTTCCGGAGGATAGGGAATCCTTAGAAGTTCTGAGGCATACCGCCTCACACATATTAGCCCAAGCGGTTAAGGAACTTTTTCCAGAGGCCAAATTAGGAATTGGCCCAGCTATTGACGAGGGTTTTTACTACGACATCTATTATCCGAAGCCCTTTAATGAAGAAGATCTGAAACTTATTGAAAAGAAAGTTAAAGAGATAATCAAGAAAAATTTACCCCTTGAAAGAAAGGTGTTGGAGCGAAGCGAAGCGGAAAGGCTATTCTCAGAGTTAAAAGAGGATTTCAAACTCGAACTCCTTAGAGAGTTTGAAGATTCTCAGATTAGTGTTTATACGCAGGGAAATTTTGTAGATTTGTGTCGGGGGCCTCATCTTCTAACTACAGGGCAGGTAAGAGCAGTAAAGCTTCTCTCTGTAGCAGGTGCCTATTGGCGAGGAAATGAAAAAAATCCGATGCTCAATAGGATTTATGGAACCGCTTTTTTCAAAGAAGAGGATCTTAAGGCTTATTTAGAACTTTTAGAGGAGGTCAAAAAAAGAGATCATCGTAGACTGGGCAAAGAGTTGGAACTCTTTCTTATTGAAGAGGACATCGGAGCAGGTTTAGTTATTTGGCTACCTAAAGGTGCCCTTGTCAGAAAGATAATTGAAGACTTTTGGAAGGAGGAACATCTAAAGAGAGACTACCATCTCGTCTATACTCCTCATATAGCTCTTAGAGACCTTTGGAAAACCTCGGGCCACTTGGATTTTTATTCAGACAATATGTATCCTCCTATGGAACTAGAAAATAGAGCCTATCAGTTAAAACCAATGAATTGCCCCTTTCATATTTACATTTACAACCAAAAGAGAAGGAGTTATCGCGATCTACCCTTACGGCTTTGTGAATTAGGCACGGTTTATCGCTTTGAAAGAAGTGGAGTCTTACATGGTTTATTAAGAGTGCGAGGTTTTACCCAGGATGATGCTCACATCTTTTGCAGAGAAGATCAATTAGAAGATGAACTAATCCGTGTATTAGATTTGGTCATATACTTTCTTAAACTTTTTGGATTTCAGGAGTATCAAATCTATCTTTCTACCAGGCCTGAAAAATTTGTGGGACCTCCAGAAATCTGGGATAAGGCGGAGAAGGCTTTGAAATCAGCTCTGGAACATAAAGGCTTGGCCTTTGAAATTGATCCAGGGGAAGGCGTTTTTTACGGTCCAAAGATTGATCTGAAAATTAAAGATGTTTTAGGTAGATTTTGGCAATGCTCCACTATACAAGTGGACTTTAACTTACCGGAAAGATTTGATTTAGTCTATGTGAGTGAAGATAACAGATTCCATAGACCTATTATGATTCATAGAGCACTGCTTGGTTCTTTAGAGAGGTTTTTTGGTGTATTAATAGAACATTATGGAGGGGCCTTCCCCTTTTGGCTTGCCCCCATTCAAGTTCGAGTTCTAACGATTACCGACCGAAATATTCTCTATGGAGAGAAAATCTTTCAGGAATTAAAATCCGCAGGATTTAGAGTAGATAAAGATTTTAGAAACGAAAAAATAAATTATAAGATAAGATCTGCCCAGATGGAAAAGATACCCTACATGATTATCTTAGGAGATCAAGAAGAGCAAAGGCAAACCCTTAGTTTAAGAAAGAGGAGTGGAGAAGTCCTTCAGGATCTAACTCTATCTGAAGTTATCACTCTATTGCGTTCAGAAAATACCCTTTCTTCTATACACTAATGAAAATAACTACCCCCTTTAAACCAAGGAGGTGATCGAAATCTTAAAAGGAGGATCTTATGCAACAGGAGCTAAAACATAAGTATCGTATAAACGAAAAAATTAGAGCCAAAGAGGTAAGATTAATTGGTCCAGATGGGAAACAAATAGGGATTGTTCCTCTCTCAGAGGCTTTACGAAGGGCGGAGGACTTGGGTCTGGATTTAGTAGAAATAGCCCCTCAGGCCGTGCCTCCAGTTTGTAAAATCATGGATTTTGGAGAGTTCCTCTATCAGGAAGCTAAAAAAGCCAAAGAAGCCAAAAAAAAGCAAGTTCAAATTGAGGTAAAGGAGATTAAACTTAGCCCCAAAACAGACAAACACGATCTTATGGTAAAAATAAAACATATTCTGAGATTTTTGGAGGATAGAAACAAAGTAAAAATACGGGTGGTATTTAAAGGTAGGGAAATAGCCCATCCTGAAATGGCAGATAGAATTTTTACCGCAATTTTTCAGGCAGTAGAAGGAAAGGCTCAGGTAGAGAGCCCTCCTAAATTAGAGGGAAGACAAATGATTGCCGTTCTGGCTCCCAAAAAATAAGGTTATGGAATCCAAGTGCCAAAATTTTTAAGAATCTCAAGACCGGGTCTCCCGCTCTTCTCAGGATGAAATTGAAAGGCTACTAAATTGCGATACTCTATAGCTGACACAAAATTGATACCATAAAAGGTTATACCCAAGATTAAATCCTCCTCTACAACTGGATAATAGCTATGGACAAAGTAAAATTCAAACTCGGGGTCAAGATTGGCACAAATAGGGTGTTCTTTAAGCCATTTAACATTATTCCATCCCATGTGGGGCACTTTCAAATACTCCTCACCATACCGTAATGGCGAAGGAAAGCGGAGAACTTTGCCAGGAATCAATCCTAAGGTTTTAGTGCCTCCATCCTCCATGCTCTCCTCAAGAATAATTTGAGATCCTAAGCAAATGCCTAATATGGGAACTCCCTGGTGAAAACTTTCCTTTATAAAGAGATCTAACCCCCTTTTCTTAAGACTTTCCATAGCGGAGCCTGCAGCTCCAACCCCTGGAAAAATTATTCTTTCACACTTTGCCAAAACATCAGGATCAGAGCTAATTATCCATTTCAATCCCAAATAGTCTAAAGCTCTCGCCACACTAGTTAGATTGCCTGCCTCATAATCAATAATTCCAATCATATATCCTCCTTACCCACTATCCTCTCTAACTCCCTTAAAGGCGGAAGTTCCTCTAAGGATTTTAATCCAAAATATTCTAAAAAGAAGCCTGTAGTTCCGTAAAGTGCGGGTCTTCCTGGAACTTGTTTTTTACCTACAACTCTTATAAAACCCCTCTCTAAGAGCACCTTTAATAGAGGGCCAACCTCTACGCCTCCTCTCATAGCGGATATTTCAGTTCTGGTGACAGGTTGATAATAGGCTATAATAGCTAAGGTTTCAAGTAAGGCCTTGGACCATCTAAAATTTTTAGGACCTAAATAGCTTCTCAAAATTTCTGCCACCTCCGGAGCGGACTCCGCCCTAAATCCACCCGCAACCTCCGTTATTCTTATACCTCTGTCTTCATAGTCCTTTCTCAATTCCTCTATCAATTCCAAAATCTCAGAGGTAGAAAGCTCTCTCATTATCTTGGAAAGTTCCCCTATTTTTATAGCTTTACCTGCACAAAAAATAAGTGCCTCAATTGCTTTTTTATAATACTTGCGTTGTTCCGGAGATAGAGACATAACTAATACAAATATAGAAGGGTTAAGAAATGTAGAAAATTTCTCCTTGATAAAGATGTTTCTTTATTCTCCCTTGGAGCACTAATTTCTCTAAGAGTTCTTCTAAGTTACTTTCTTTGTTAAAAACCGTTTTGAGTTCCTCTACCGGAGCAGGTCTCCGAGCTAAATAATCTAATATGGACTCTTCGATATTTTGAATTTTCTTCTCTGCTACTACGGCTAATTGCTCCTTAGGGGTTATTATCTCAGCCCCATCTCCAAGAAACTCTCTCACTTTGCATAGAGCCTCCCAAGAGAGCGGTTTGGCAACAGCATAAGCAGGTGGTCTAACTACAGTGTTTAGTTGAACCCTATGGGGTTTAATCTTTTCTATAGTTTCC
This sequence comes from Caldimicrobium sp., assembly GCA_025059715.1. Classification (GTDB taxonomy): domain Bacteria; phylum Desulfobacterota; class Thermodesulfobacteria; order Thermodesulfobacteriales; family Thermodesulfobacteriaceae; genus Caldimicrobium. The sequence continues at coordinate 20,838 of JANXCE010000027.1, read as the reverse complement.
TTAAGGGCTTTAAGGTCTTCCTCTTTATCATTAAAGCCCTCTACTAAAAGGACCTCTAACCATAGTTCCCCCCTCATTTCTCTTCGCAAGTCCTTAAGCCCTTCAATGACTTTTTCTAATACAAGGGAGGCAACAGGTCTATTAACCAATTTAAAAGATTGCTCTCTTACTGAATCCAAGGAGGCAAGCACCAGATCGACCTTGCTTAGAGCCTCTCTTATACTTTCCTGTTCAAGTAATGTGCTATTAGTAAGAACCGCAAGAGGTTTTTTAACGATCCTCTTTGCTAAGTTTACCGCCTCCTCAAAATTAATATTTAAAGTAGGCTCCCCACTTCCCGTGAAAGTTAGCACATCATATCTCTCCTCTCTTTCCCTTGCTTCATAGATAGCTTTCTCTATCAGACTCCACTTAACATACTCAGCCCTTTGGAGAGTGTGAAGAGTAGTTGGTCCAACTTCACAGTAAAGACAATCCATGGAACATATCTTTTTAGGAACAAGTTCAAGCCCCAAGGAGAGCCCTAACCTCCTTGATTTTACCGGACCAAAAAGGATACCCATATTTTAAAATATACGCCAAAAGCTTTGTTAATCAAGAGAATGATAATAAATTGGATGACCCCCTAAACTTTCAAGCCGGAGCCACTGCAACCGTAGAGACTTTATATTCAGGTGTATCCATTAGTTCATCAAGCCCTGGACTTACTAAAATATTAGTTAAAGCATTATCAAAATGAAAATCAGTAAATACCATACCCTGAGGCACCCGATCAGTTATGTGGGCGCGGTAAAAAACTTCACCTCTTTTATTCCACACCTTAACCTTTGCTCCCTCAAGAATACCAAGTCTTTTGGCATCTTCAGGATTTAACTCCAAGACCGCCTCTGGGTAGAGGTTCATAAGAGAGGAAACTCTACGGGTCATACTACCAATATTGTAATGGGCTAATTTCCTAATGGTAACCAGGATGAAGGGATATTCTTCTTCCGGTTCTTCAAGAGGAGGCACATACTTAGCTAACGCTAAATGCACCTTTTCCTTGGGGAATCCAGAAGTAAAGAGTATGGCTGTGCCCGGATGTTGTTCATCTAAACAAGGCCATTGAAGGCCTCTCTCTTTAAGTCTACCATGATTTATTCCAGCCCATCCTTGCCAAACCTTTCCTATCTCAAGAGCTATCTCTGCGGAGGAGGTATAATTCCAGTTATGTCCAAGTCTTCTCCCAAGCTCCGTTAAAATCCACCAATCGGGCTTGGCCTGCCCTGGAGGATTTACTGCCCTTTCAAAAAGTTGAACCCTTCTCTCTCCATTTGTGTAAGTGCCAGACTTTTCGTAAACACAGGCGGAAGGCAAAACAACATGGGCATACTTTCCACTGAGTGGCATAAAAATGTCCTGCACTACAAGAAATTCAAGATTAGAAAGGGCTCTCCAAACCTCTCCTATATCCCCATGACTCATAGCCACATCATAGCCCATGGCATAGAGTGCCTTCAACTTACCCTCTAAAGCGGATTTAAGCATTCCTGGTAGAGTTTTTCCTTCATTTATCGGAAGCTCCACATTCCATACCTCTTGAAATTTCCTTCTTACCGCTTCATCTAAGTAACTCTGATATCCAGTAAGGACATAGGGGAGTCCGCCCATATCACAGGCTCCTTGCACATTATTTTGCCCTCTAAGAGGCATTGCTCCACAACCAGGTTTCCCCCAAAAACCACACAGAGTTGCTAAGTTAGCAGCAGCCATGGCACTATAAGACCCCGAACGATGCTCCGATAAACCTAAGCCCCAAAGAATTAATGCACTTTTAGAAGTAGCATAAAGTATTGCGGCCTGCTCAATTAAGAAGGGTTTTAATCCCGTATATCTACTGACCCTACTCAGATCCCATTCACTAAGAATATAGTGTTTGTATGCCTCGAAATTATCTACATACCTTTCTACGAATTCTCTATTGTAAAGCTCCTCCTTTAAGATTACATAAGCTAAACCATTTAATAAAGGCACATTGCTTCCTGGTCTAAGTGGTAAGTAAATATGAGCTCTGTCCGTAAAGGCAATTTTCCTGGGATCTGCCACAATGAGCTTACTTCCCTGATCTAAGGCTTTGGAGATCTTTTGAGCAACAATGGGATGAGCCTCAGTGGAGTTAGTTCCTATCAAAAAGAGGAGGGAGGCATTAAGAATCTCCTCAAAGTGCACACAGGCAGCTCCAGTTCCTACAGTGGCCGCAAGACCTGCGACCGATGGCGCGTGTCAGACACGGGCTGGACAGTCCACATTGTTAGTCTTAAAAACTGCGCGAGCTAATTTTTGCATAAGAAAATTTTCCTCGTTACTTGTGCGTGCAGAACAGAGAAAACCCAAAGCCTCAGGCCCATATTTCTCTTGTATCCTCACGAGATTCTCCGCAACATAATCCAAAGCTGTATCCCAAGATACAGGCTTGAACTCTTCCTTTATACTCCTTCTTATGAGAGGTTGGGTTAGTCTATCTTTGCTTTTATAAAATTCAAATCCAAAGCGTCCCTTAACACAAGTAGCCCCAAAATTGGGCGGCAGATCCCTTCCCGTGACCTCTAAAATAGTATCATTTTTTACCCAAAGAGTTAGGTTACATCCTACCCCACAGAAGGTGCAAACAGATTTTACGGACCTTGCTTGTTTCCTACTGTAGGGCACTAAAAGATCCTTCTTGGTCAGGGCTCCAGTTGGACACACATCTACACATATACCACAATTCACACAAGCAGAAGTAAATTTAAAGGTTATATACTCCTGTAGAGTCCCTTTGTTAATCACACTTAAAAAAATTGCGCCATAGGGACAACTTCTCACGCATTTAAAACAAGCTACGCACTTATTGGAATCTAACTCAATGAGGGGATGCCCTTTTTCAATCGCGTATTTCATTCTCTTACGAGACTTACTCACCCCTACATCCTCTCGGATTAAAATCTCCCTGAAATCGCACTTGTGAATTCCTAAACATCCGCACCTTAAACACCTATTGGCCTCCCTTATTGCCTCCTCCGGTGTTAGCCCACTTAAAACCTCCTTAAAATCCTTCACTCTCTCTTCAGGTGTTCTCTCCTCCAAGGTGGCTCTCCTTTCTTGCGGAAAGAGATCTATGAAATTAGCATCAAACTCCTCTACTCTTTTTCCCCTGGAAAAGTCAAATTTAACAGTTAGAGAAGTTTTCTCCAGAGGTTTACCCTCAAGAAAACTGGCTATAGCGGTGGCAGCTCTTCTGCCAGAGGCAACCGCTTGAATCACTGTTTTGGCTCCATGAACAAAATCACCTCCTGCAAATACCCAAGGAATTGAGCTTTGCATAGTATGAGGATTTACTTTAATGGTTCCCTCGGGTGTCAATTCAAGCTTAGCCTCAATCTCCCCAAAGGTCTTGAATTCATCAGTAGGAGCCTCCCCCCACGCTCTAAACACAAAATCATAGCTCATTTCAAAGGCACTCTCTGATAGCACCTTAATTTCCCTTTTTTCGGTAAGACTTGTTCGTGCTAATACTAAATAGTAAAGCCCCTCCTTTTTCTTTAGTGACAAGGGAACGGTCATATAGGTAAACTTTATGCCCTCTTTTTCTCCAAAAACTATCTCTCTTAAGGGTACAGGCACTTCCATCTTTGAACGAGGATAAAGGATTTCTACCTCACAGTTTAGCCGTCTCAGCGTTCTTGCCAAATCAAGAGCCGTATAACTACAACCTAATATTGCAACCTTCTTTCCATAATAGGCTTTGATATCTACTTCATCTTTGCTAAAGGCAATCAGAAACTTAAAGCCACTCTCCGCTAATTCCTCACCTTCAAAACCAAAGGTCTTTTCTTTTCTTGCTCCTATAGCCAGAAATACCGCTTCATAACCCTCTTTCCTTAAGATATCAATAGAAAAATCTTTACCCCAGCTCCTCCCACCTATAAAATCTATTCCCATCTTTAAGATATTTTCTACTTCTCTCTGGACTATTTCCTTAGGAAGTTTAAAGGCAGGAATTCCATATCTTAAAAGGCCTCCTGGCTCCCTTTCTTTATCAAAGAGAGTTACCTGATACCCCTCAAGCCTTAGAAAATAAGCACAGCTCAAACCAGCTGGCCCAGCCCCTATTATGGCAACTTTTTTATCTTTCAAAGGTGGTAACTCTGGAATTACCTCTCCTTTTTCTAACCCATAATCCGCAACAAATCTCTTAAGGTCATTTATGGCAATAGGCTCATCCACAAAGGAGCGCCTACAGACAGGCTCACAAAATCTTGGGCATACTCTTCCCACTGAAGCAGGTAAGGGAAGCCTCTCCTTAATCAAAGCTAAGGAAGCTCTAAAATCTCCCTTAGCAATAAACCCAATATAGCCCTGAATGTTTAAACCACCTGGACAGGGAGTATGACAGGGTGCTTTACAATCACCATAATGATTTGCAACCAAACCCTCTAAGATCTTTCTTCTAATAACTTTAACTTCCGGGGCTTCTGTATCTACCTCAAGCTCTCTCTCCACTCTATAGACACAACTCCTAACAATACCCTCTCCCTCAACCTTAACTACACAGAGACCACAAGGGTGATCGGGAGACTTTTTATCTTTTAGGAAACATAAACTTGGAATATAAATGTTTGCTCTCCTTGCTACCTCTAAAAGGATTTCTCCTGGATAAGCGCTTATCTCCTCACCATTAATCCTAATATTGATCATAAGAATAAGACCCCCCTTAAAATTTTACCTCTTATTAATTTGAGTTATACTTCCAGCCAGGATTCTGAAAAAATCGTTTGTCCTGTTAGCACCTTAAAAGTCTTATATATCTCTAACTCCTTAGGAGATAGGCTCTTCACATCGGGTTCTTCCCCATCCATCATCCGATGAACCAGCGATACCCAATCGGGATGTTGTCCCTTGGCTATTTCCACCAATTCCTTATCATAAACATCCAAAATAGCACTATATATACCATATTTCATAAGCATCATAAGCATAACTCTGTTAAGATAGGGTCTCAAATGAGAGGCAACTCCATTGGACACATTAGAGAGACCTATAGTGCTCTTAGCACCAGGTGCTATATCTTGAAGCATAGAAAGAAATGTCAAAGCCTCCTGGATTTGATCTGCTCCCAAGGTGATGGGAGTCAAAATGGGATCTACCCAGATTTTTTCATTGGGAATACCATATTCATTGAGTTTCATAATAAGATCTACTGCTAAGGATGCTCTTTCGTTCGCATCTCGGGGAAGTCCCTCTAACCCCCAAAGTAGAGCCACAACCTCACATCCCACCTCCGCCGCAAAAGGACCAAGTTTCTCTAACCTCTCTGGTTGAATGGAAATGGAATTTATTAACATACTCGCAGGCCTTTTTGAAGCCTTTATTCCCGCTATCATAGCTTCAGGATTAGTGGTATCAAGGGATAAAGGAATATCTACTACCTCTTCTACCACTCTCACTATCCAACTCGCCAAATCAGGGCCTTCCTTTTTGGCCGGACCTATATTTAGATCTAAATAATCCGCTCCAAGCTCCACCTCTTCTTTGGCCATTTGTTGAATAGGCAAAGGGTTTCTCTCCCTCATGGCTTGTCCCGTTCTCTTTCCCATGATGTTGATACTTTCCGCAATGCAGATAACCTTATCTGACATAAGTTCCTCCTCCTCTATTTTAAGATGCCTTTTTCATTTCCTGTAATTCCGCATAGACCCTCTTAAGCAGGGCAGGCAAACCACTTGCCTCTCTTGGTCCTACAATAATTTCCCAGTCTGGTAATTCCTCCTCTAACTCACCCTTTATTCCCGCAAGATACCCTGGAATTTCCAATTTTCTGTGTTTCACCTTTTGCTCAATTCCACATCTCTTAACAAACTCCGCAATACTATCCGCTCCAAATTTTCCTGCTGCCCAAGCGGTCAAAACAGATAATCCATCCGTATTCTTGATAAGTAACCAAGTGGGAACCCTACTACTTTCAATCTCTCCATTAACGATAAAATAAGTGAGAGCAAAGTTACAAGTAATAACCACCGGAGAATATTCATCAGGTCCATTAACGGGATAAATACCCTCTTCCACTACCAATGGCTTCTGAGGATCCGTAAAGATATTCATCCTCTCTACCAACAGATTAAATAAACTCTCCGCTTTTAAGTCTGATAATACTATCACACTGGCATACTTAGCTATGAGCAATCCTGCTAACAGACTTTCAGAGAAATAATCCTCCGCATATCTATATGGAAAGGTGATAACGGGAAAACCAAAGGGTTTATATCTTTTCTTTATGGCGGATCTTCTAATTATAACCAGATCCTCAAAAAGCTCCCTAACCCCGCGAGATCCAGGATCAAGAACGAGGTCTTTGAGACCCTTTTGTAGGGCTCTTTCCGCAAGTTCTGACAATTCATCAAGGGATTTAGCAACTATCGTCAAAGGCACCTTGGCATCTAAGGCCAAGGAAGTAATATCCTCAAGGTTCTCCTTTGTTGCTCCATAAAGGAGCGGTTTAAAATCCCCACATAGGGAAATAGCCTTCTCTAAAGAGGCTGTAGATCCTTCCATTATCAAGGCCACATGGGGAAGTTCCTCTCTGACCCTTTTCACTAAATCCATAAATTTGGAATTTCTTCCAGCTTCAGTGAGAAAGACTATCTCTGGTTGTAGTTTTACACCAACTCTATCCCACTGTAAATTCTTATACAAAGAGAGTCTTCTTGAAATCTCCTCTTCCTCCATAGCAGAAGAGATATATGTTCCAAGGGGAGGTGGATTTTCAAAGCGTTTTTCGTGACGAAAGAGTACTACCTCTCCGCCAAGGGAATAGGTATAGTCTCCGGAACCAAGTTTTACTGTCCTTATCGGTGGTGCGGTAGCCTCGGCAATTTCCTCTACTACCTTAGGATCTACATAGGGACAAGCGGTAATCTCTGCTTGCCCTGCTGCAACCTTCATAGCAAAAGCCATACAGGTAGGATAACCACATTCTTTGCAATTCTTCTTAGGCAACTTCCCTAAGATTTGAATACCCGTAAGTCCCATAAGAGCAATCCTCCCCGTAGTATTTCATACCAAAGGTGGTAGCTTTAACACAGGATGATCCACCTTCTCTAACCAAGCTTTCACTTCTTCCTCTGTAATGGCTACTGTTTCATCCGCAATCTTGTCCACCAAATCGGGCACTCCCAATTCCTCTGCTCTCTTTTGAAGTTTGTCTCTTAACTCCTCTTTGAGCATTTTAGGAAGCCACACCAATCGGAGGAGACCTCCTTCCGCGGATAAGAATTTAGGTGAGGTGATGTAATGTTTAGAAACACCCATAAAACCAGGTGTAACTTGCCCTCCACCAACCATTCCCGCAAGAGTTGAAAACTTCATACCTGTTGGTGTCATACCTGGATAATCCCTATTAACTATCATCACTCCATTTACTGAGGGCAGAAAAGCTGCAATACCCTCCATACATCCACATACCGTCATGGGATCCACTAAAATGCTATAAAGACTTACCCTCTCCACTGCTCCTCGGGAAGTCTGCTTTACATATTCATTTACCCCTTTATATTGTCCGAGCACCGGATCAATTAACTCACCCTTAGGTATTGGCTGATTAGGACCAGCTGGATTGATGGAATAGCAGGCCTTACCATCAAGCCAGTTGTAAGCTCCGCAGGCTCCCACTCTTTCAGGCGTGATCACACATACATGGTTGGGAGCAAAACTCTGACATAGGGTGCAAGAATAAAAAACATCCACCGCTTCATCGGTGAGTCCTGCAAGCCTGGCATCTCTCCTCTCATAGACACTCTTAGCAAGTTCCAAAATCTCTCTTACCTTGTCCTCGGTGGTGTAAATAGTAACTTGGCACTTATCTACAATGGCTCCATATTCCTGTTTAATTTTTGCATAAAGAATCCTTCCTATGTGATAGAATTTAAAACCCTTTTCTATAGCCTGCTTACTGAATCTGAGCCATACGAAGTTTCTCTGTCCTACATGCATTATACCTTGAGCATAGTTAATTAAATGGTGAAACTGTCTTTCTAAAATGCCCTCAAAGTCTTCTTGCATGTTGACCCCTGCAACTTTAACTAATACCGCAAAGGGCATAACATAGGGAGGTCCCTTTATACCAAGTCCAGGAATATCACTAATTTCAGGGCCTATAACTTCAATTTTTCCATCCTCCACCTCATCTAAAGAAGAAGATAGTAAAAGCTCTACCGCTGGACTTCTGCCACCACCACACTCTAAGTAAAGATCATCCTTTCTTACTCTTTCTCCCTCAAAGGCTGGCGCATAGGCCACAGGTATATCCAGTTTAACCGTAGTGACCTTTAAACCTCTTACCTCTATTGCTCTATCCACTATTTCTTCATGGGGCACCTTAGAAACCACATGTTCATAAGTGCAAACACCAAAGGGTTTAATCTCCGGGATATCCCAATCAGAAATAACAGGAAAGCCCCAATTTATAGCACCTGCACCATTAGCATACCATTCGTCAGAGACAGGCCCAAAAGTTATAACAAAAGCAAAGGTCCGATCCTTGTTATAAAGGAGATTATTTAAATAATCTCCGGGCTTAATGCCTCCAAAGGACATTGCTACTCTGCAGGCAAACCCAATAGCAAAAACAACAGAGGTATAATCAGGACCAAAGGGTATAAGCCTTGTTGGCCAACCAAGCTGAACTCCAGCCTCCTTTAGCAGATAGGGCATATAAACTCCGTTGGTCTGATCATGCATAAAGACATAGAGATTCTTCTCCAGAAGCTCCTGAGCAATTCTCTGAGCAGTATCTTTATCCGGGGGTGCTCCAAGAATTGCTGCAAAGCCAGGTGCAGTTCCATCTACAAACTCTACCCCTCTTTTTCTAAAAATAACATCATCCGCAGCCCCAAGCCAAATATTGTCCGCAAGGGGCTCTTCCGTCTTAGTATAAAAATTAGGATTTTCTAAGTATTTAATAGCCTCTATAATCTCTTCCGCAAAAAAAGTAGCCATACCTGCATCAAGAGCTGGTCCAAGATAGGGAAGCCATAGTCTCTCACTGGGAAGCTCAGGAAGAAGTCTCCTTGCCTCTTCCAATACCTCTTTACAATCCCCAAGCTTCTTAACAGGATAGCCTAATATGGCATAGATTATAGGCAGATAATAAGCGGTATTGGGAAAACCAATTTCCGCCTCTTTACCAAACTTTTTTACTGCTTCCTCATACTTCTCAAAGGCTCTCTCAACTATTTTATGAGCCCCCCTAATGGCAGCGCTGGCAATAATTTTCGACATACTTTAATACCCCCCTCCTAACTTAAACTTAAAGCATTAAAAAGAAATTTACAAAGCTCTATAGCCTTTGGATGTCTCATAATTAAAAGATCTCCTCCAGCGATAGCAAGAATTACCCCAGTTAGAGCCTCCATAAGAACACCCCTTGCCTCCGCCTCTCCCATAAGGTTATCACTGGGAAGGCTTGCTTCCTTAGTCTTCCAAACCTCTTTCCCTATACTGCAAATAAAAGGCACCTGTAACTTAGTATCCTGGGCAAAAAGTCCTGCCAGTCTAATTCTCTCCATTACTGAATAGGTATATTCAATTCCATAACCTAAAGCACCTATAGAGGGATCCATGAGAATCTTCTCTAAGCCTAACCCCATATTTTCCAAAAGAATGTTAAGTTGTTTAGCAAGATTGACATCTATGGGGCTTGAAGCAATAACAGGGATATTGTATCCCATAGCCACGGCGGCTAAGGTTCTATGATTAGCTTCTACTACTGGTCCTATTAGTGCCCCTCGCTCTCCTACGACATCTGCTACCTCCCTTAAAACCTCCACATCCTTCTCCGCATTACCAGAACCCCAAATTAAAAGAGGCACGTCCACCGCAGAGACTACCTTTTCAGCTACTTTTTTAGCGTGATCCGCTGGCAGATTTAGATAGTTAGGATCTGTCCCTAAAAGATACAAACAAAGTGCCTCCGCTCCATAAACTTCCACACATTTCTTTGCCCAAAGGGCTGGATCATGATAGACATCTTCAAAATACTTTGCCAATCCTTCAGGCCAATCCTCAGGCTTAACATCTAAAATCTCCATCGCAATCTTTACCCCATTTCTCATCTCACCCTCAAAAAAATGAAAATTTATCGCTGACACTCCGCCACACCTTAAAACTTTATCTCCCCTCCCGATTACTACCTCTCTAATCTCCCCAGTTGCCCTCTCTATATATAGGTCCTGAGGAATCTTACTTGCCCTCTCCGAAAGAGGTCTATATTCACCTTTAAATCCCCTAATTTCAATCCCAGAAATCGGCCTAACTTGAAGGCCCTCCTCTTTGGGCTTTAGCTCCTCTATTTTTACTTCTTCCTTAAGCTCAAGCTTAACTTCCTCTCTAACTTCAAGCTTAGGTTTCTCATATTGTTCAACCTTTTCCTCCTCTCTTAACTCTACTTCTGCCAGAGTCCTTTCCTCAACAACTTCTATTACCTCCTCAACCTCAGGCTTAGCCTCTCTCACCTCTTCTTCCTTAACAGGTCTTCCCTCTTCAATTAAGGTCTCAGGCTTCTTAGGAATTTTTCTAACCACAGGCCTTGGCTCTCTCTTTCCTAAAAACTCCTCTTCCAATTTAGCTATTCCTTCCTCTAAAGCCTCCATTCCCGTTTTAATATTCATTAGACTGGCCTTTAAATTAGCAAGCACTTCAATTAAAGTAGCCAAAGGTAATCTTTCTCCTCCCATTTCTACCTCCAGGGGAATTTCTTTTTCCACTATCCTTTCCAGCACCACCTCAACAGGTTTTTCCACGACTTTTTCCACAAGCTTTTCCACCACCACCTCTACTGGCTTCTCCACTATCTTTTCTACAACCTTCTCCACTACAAAGGGAGCACAAATTTCGTAAGCTCTTTCTTTAACTTCAAGTCCTGCCCTCTTTACAATCTCTGGCACTGCTTCTTCCCACTCTATGGCCATTATGTGAACTCCCCTTACCCCCGGAATGTCTCTTACTTGTTGGATAATTTCCACGGCTATCTGAAGGCCTTCCTCTCGTTTATCTTTAGCAGATTCCAAGCGCTTTATTATCTCTTCTGGCACCTCCAGTCCTGGCACATGATACTTCATATACTTTGCCATTCCTAAGGACTTAGGGGGGGTAACTCCAGCAAGAATATAAACCCTATCCAAAAGACCCAAGTCCTGACATCGTTCCATAAATTTTCTAAATCTCTCTACATTGTAAATAATTTGTGTTTGAATAAACTGTGCTCCTGCCTTAACTTTTTTTGCTAATCTATAAGGTCTAAAATCATAGGGTTCGGCAAAGGGATTCTCCGCTGCTCCTAAAAAGAAATAGGGACGCACACCCTTAATCTCCTCTCCATTGTCAAACCTACCATTCTTTAAACCTTTCACCAGATTTAAAAGCTGAATCGAATCTAAGTCAAAGACCGGCTTGGCTTGAGGATGATTCCCGAATTTAGGATGATCTCCAGTAAGGCAGAGCAAATTTTTAATGCCTAAGGCACTTGCTCCAAGCAGATCTGCCTGAATTCCAATTCTATTCCTATCTCTGCAGGTCATCTGTAAAACTGGCTCTAAGCCTTCGCTCATGATAAGAACCGCAGAGGCCAAACTCGACAACCTGACTATAGCAGTCTGACAATCAGTAATGTTTACCGCATCAACATAACCTTTAAGTATACGAGCTTTCTCCTTTATTATCTCAGCATCCGCATTCCTTGGAGGACCAATCTCTGCGGTTACTACAAATCTTCCAGACTCTAATGCCTGTTGAAGAAAACTCTTTTGCTCCAAGGCACTCCTCCTTATCTATCTCGGAGATCTTCCCTTACTCTTATCCTTAAGCCATCACCACCAGCTGGTCTCCAATCCTTTGCAGGCCACAGTTCAAGAAGTTTCTCCAATTCTCCTCTCTTAAAAAGCCTTTCCACAATTTCGTGCCAAATACAAGGCATCTCCGCTTTTACTTCACATCTACCCCCTTTAGAACCTCCACAGGGACCATTAAGCAAATTCTTGGCACATCTGGCAATAGGGCAAAGCCCTGCGGTTAAATCAATAATGCAATCTCCACAGCCCCTACACCTCTCTACCCACTCTCCAAGAGATAAATTGGCACCATAAAAGGTAGTATCTACCCCTGGATAAACCCTTATCTCTGGATAGAGATCGGCAATTAGATTCACTCCCACACCACAGGCAAGACTTACTATTGCCTCTACCCTATTCTTAATTTCTCTCAAAGGCTCTAAGTATTCGGGATCACACTGTCTTATAAAGGTTTCCTCTTCAACCTCTATTGGCTTTCCCTGAAGCTCTCGTCCGAGCCTTATAGCCTCCGCCAATATGGCCACTTCTCGATCTCCACCTGCGGAACAAATCGCCACACAACCTCTACAACCTAACACCATAATCTTCTCAAAGGGTTCGATATTTTTAAGTATCTCTGATAAAGCTCTTCTCTCTGCCACAATCATGAGGATCTCTCCTTTCGTTCTAATTGCACGATTTTTTTATAAAAATGCTTAGCCTTTTCCACAAAATCGCCACTGTCTAAGCGAGAGACAAAAAACATCGAAACCCTCTCTGGCTCTATGTTAAGCTCCTGCAAAATAACTCTTGCTCCTAACACCCTTCTTTCCGCTCTTTCGCTCCCTCTGAGGTTATGACAACTCCCCCTTTCACAACCGGCAACCATCACTCCCTTTACACCCTCTCTAAAACTTCTTAAAATATCCGTTATCTCAATATGTCCTGAACAAGGAAAGCGTTTTATAATTATCTCCCCCGGAATGACAGCCAGATCCTCTCTTTCAGCGAGATTGGTATAATTACAGCAAAGAATGGCTATTTTGAAGGAATTTCTCATTTAAATCTTACCTCCAGAAATTCTGGCTTTGACTTAAGCTCTATAGCCCTGGCAGGACATTCCGCCACACAAATTCCGCACGCCTTGCAATGCTTTGGATCAATAAAGGCTACTTGAGACTCAGTAATACTCACTGCAGAAAAAGGACAGGTTCTCACGCAAGTGAGACAAACTATACATTTTTGAGGATTTACCCTGGCAAAGAAGCCATACTCAAAGAGCTCCTCATAACTGATTAAACCCTCCTTTAACATAAACTTCCTTAGGGCCAATATGACCTCTTTAGGCTTTACATCCATAGGACATACAGGAACACAACTCCCACATTGGGAACAATACCAAAGCACCTCATTAAAGAGTTTATTTAAGAAACCCAGAAGCAGAAGATGCACTATCTTTCTGGGATCAAAAATCAAAGTGGTCTTTTTAACTGGACAGACACCAGAACAAGCGCCACATCTAAAACATTGATCAAAGGTAAATACCTCTTTTCCCACGAAGGATTTTACCGCTTCTTCTTTAATTAGATCAACCTGCAAGGCTTCCTCCTTAGCCTTTAATTAGCTTAGCTAATATGGGATTTAGTTCATCTGGGGTTGCCCTGAGCTTTTGTGTCAAAAAATCAATGCTCTTTGGACCGTCCTTTAGAAGATCCTTTATTTCCAATTCATAAAGCTTGTTCTTTAGCACAGGTAAAAGCTTATCTTCAACCTTTCTTTTAATACTCTCCAGAGAAAAATCCTGCATTTTCTTTAATTCCTTAGCAATATTTCCATAGATAGTGCGCACCTGTAAATTTTGGCAGACTCCGCTCGCAGAATCTAAATAAAACTTTAAATCCTCAGGGGCTAATCCCTCCGCTACTCCCAAAGGTCCAAGTTCTCTAATTTGAGTCATATAGCTCTTCATATCCTCCACTAATTTATTAGGCTCTGCTGAAGAGACCCACTCCAACTTTAACCTCTCCGGTTTGATACCAATAAGATTTAAAAGATTCCAGATAGTCTCTGCCATCACTATCGCCTGGAAGTTCCCATCCAGGTATTTACACTCTCCAAGCTTTCAACCACCCACCATAACTGCATCCGCACCATTTCTAAAGGCTTCTATCACATGAAGGGGATCTATCCTTCCGGTGCACATGACCCTGATCACTCGGTGATAAGGAGGATAACTCTGGCGACCCACCCCGGCCGCATCAGCCGCCGCGTAACATCACCAGTTACACATAAAACTCAAAATCCTTGGCTCAAATCCCATCTTTGCCTCCTTTTTTGATTCTCTCTACCACTCACTGTGAATTACTAAAACTCCCACTTCCTCCGCCTTCTCTTTTAAACCTTCCGAAATCTCTGCCCCAACTACAGTAGGAATAACCTCTTTTTTCAAAATCTTACCCAGAATTAATGCCCTTTTTAAAGATCTTTCCAAATCCTCTTCATACAATCTATAAGAAATCTCTATCCCCAAAATCACGGGTTTAAGAGTTGCCTTAATTTTTCCCTCTATAAGCAAATCAAGCCTCAAAACATCCTCAAACTCCTCCGCTGAAATACTTCCCTCCTCTTCAGCCTGCTCTAAGATGGGTAAGATTTCCTCAAAAGATAATATCCTCGAACCCTTTAATATGCGCCCTAAAATAGCATAATATTTTTCCTTCACTTTCCTCTCATATTCTCTTCCCTTAAATCTTCCAAACTCTCCTTTCAAATGATTTACATCACTCTTCAATACCACCACCTCCCCTTTCAATACCGCTACATCCCCTTTCAATACCGCCATATCCTCTTTCAATATCGCTACATCCTCTTTCAATACCGCCACATCCTCTTTCAATATCGCTACATCCTCTTCCAAAGTAGATACTCTCTTATCAAGACTTTTAAGCGTCTCTAAGATTTCTTCTATCTTCCTTGGAATTTCCAGGAACTCGGTAGTTAAGAAAAGCCTTCTTAGCTCAGCAACCCAATCGGGATGCTCTCTAAGGGCTCTTAAGAGGTCTGCAAAGGTGTTTATTACATATTTTTCAGCCTCTTTTTCAATCTCCTCGGAACTTTTAAAAGTTAGAGCTTTCATAGTCATTACCATCTAAATATTTTATAAAATTTCGACCTTCTTTTCTTCAACCAACTCTTCTCTTTCTTCTCTTCTGAAGCCCTTTACCTGTTCTAGTATAGCTTCACTGGTAAAACCTCCCACATCAATTGCGAAAACAGGACAATGAGAGGCACAAATTCCACAGCCTTTACAGGCAGCTTTTATCACTTGAGCCTTTTTTCTCTTTTCTATCTTTACCATTTCAATAGCCGAGAAGGGACAAATTTCTGCGCAAATACTACAACCGATACACTTTTCCACTTGAACCGCCGCTACAATTGGTGGAACTTCCACATAGCCCCTGGCTAACGGTATAGCTGCCTTTCCCGCAGAGGCCTTTGCCTGAGCTATAACCTCAGTTAACGGTTGGGGACTATGGGCTAATCCTGCTATGTAAACTCCATCGGTTGTTGTCTCAACAGGTTTTAACTTCACATGGGCTTCCATCAAAAATCCCTCTTGATTTTGGGAAAGCTTCAGTATGTTTATAATACTCCTATCCTCGGGAGGCACTACTCCTACAGAGAGAACACAAAGATCACCCTTTATATCCACCTCTTCCGACAAAAGAGTATCCCAGACCCGAACCACAACCCCTTTACCTAAAAGGCTTACTTTAGGACGCTTCGACTCAGGAAATCTTATAAATTTTACACCTCTTTTTCTTGCCTCTAAATAATACTTCTCATAAAATCCATAGGCTCTCAAATCCATATAAAGTATGTACACCTCAGTATCTGGACTCATCTCCTTTATCCTTAGGGCATTCTTTAAGGCTTGAACACAACAGAATTTACTACAATAGGATAACTCCTCTCCCCTCGATCCCGCACACTGAATCATGACCACACTTCTGGGAAAAACCTTGCTCTTTTTCTTTTGAGATAGCATCTGTTCAAATTCTAATTGAGTCAAGACCCTTTCCCCATCTAAAGGATAACTCTTAGGCCTATATTCCTTACCGCCAGTGGCAACCACAATAACTCCATGATTAATTATCTCCGAACCATCACCTACTCTTAGGGTAGTAGTATAATTTCCAATGTATCCAGAGATGCTTTCAATAGATGCCTCTGTATATACTTTGATCTTAGGATGTTTAGTTACTTTATCCATGAGATCCTTAAGAAACCTCTGAGGATCCTCTCCAGTGATAATAAACTTCACTCTATTTAGGTTACCTCCTAAAGTCCTTTCCTTTTCTACAAGATAGACCTGAAAACCCTGTTCTGCAATGGAGAGTGCAGAGGTCATTCCAGCCACTCCCCCCCCGATAACGAGGGCAGAAGTTGTCACGGAAACGCGCTGTAATTCTAAGGGTTTAAGCCTCCTTGCCTTAGCCACCGCCATCCTCACCAAGTCCTTGGCCTTTTCAGTGGCCTTCTGGGGATTATCTGGATGCACCCAAGAACATTGATCTCTAATGTTAGCCATCTCAATTAGGGCTAGATTAAGGCCAGCTTCTCTTAAGGTGTCTTGAAAGAGAGGTTCATGAGTGCGAGGAGAACAAGCGGACACCACGATCCTGTTCAAACGATACTTTTTTATTTTTTCTTTAAGTTGTTCCAGAGCATCTTGGGCACAGGCATATACCATATTCTCCGCTAATACCACATTGGGAAGATTTAGGGCGTAATCTCGAACCTCTTTTACATCAACAACACCAGCAATGTTTACTCCACAATGGCACACAAATACACCTATTCTTGGTTCCTCAGCAATTAGCTCCTGATCTTCAGGAGGATACTCTTTAATCACCGTGGAAGTCCAGCGCCCCTCTTTTAACAACTCCGAAATCAAAGCGGCTCCTCCTGAAGCCTGCATTACACTCTCCGGAATATCCTTTGGTCCCTGAAAGGCACCAACCACATAAATACCTGGCCTGGAGGTCTCGATAGGGCTTAAATATTTAGTTTTTGCAAACTTAAATTCGTTGAGTTCTATACCAAAAATCTCTGCTAATTTTTCCGCATCCTCAGGTGGCGAAAGCCCAAGGGAGAGCACTACAAGGTCAAAATAATCTCGCTCAACTTTGCCCTCCTCACTAACATAATTTAAAACAAGCCTTCCATCCACCTTATCAATCTTTCCTGGTCTAGCCCTAACCACCCTAAATCCATACTTTTCAACTGCCTGCTGAAAACTTTCATCAAAACCCTTGCCTTGCGTCCTTATGTCCATAAAGAAAAGAGTAATCTCTGCTGAGGGCTCATGCTCCTTTATAACTGTGGCTTGTTTCATAGCATACATGCAACACACACTGGAACAATAAGGCTGGCCACAGGTCACATCCCTTGAACCTACACACTGAATATAGGCTATTCTTTTAGGATGCTTAAAATCAGAAGGTCTTATTACTTCACCTTCCGTAGGACCTGCAACACAGGTAATTCTCTCCATTTCAATACTATGTAAAACATCGCTATATTTTCCATACCCAAACCTTTGAAGAGCCTCCTTAGGTACTTTGCCGAATCCCGGAGCAAGAAGAATAGCACCTACTCTGATAGTTCTCAATTCAGGCTTCTGGTCAAAATCTATAGCCTTTGGTCCACATACATTGGCACATAGCTGACAAGTTTGATGATTAAGCCTGAGACAGGTCTCTGGATCAATATAATATTTTGTAGGAACCGCCTGAGGAAAATCAATGCGGGCGGAACGAGTAAAGTTTAAATTGGCATTATAGGTATCAATAGCTAATCGGGGACAATATTTCATGCAATCCCCACAGGCGGTGCACTTACTTTCATCAATGTAGCGAGGATTAAGCTTAAGGGTTACCTCAAACTTACCTGCCTCTCCTTCTACCTTTAAAACATCGGCAAGAGTGAGGATCTCAATGTTAGGAGACCGCCCGGCCTCCACCATCTTTGGGGCAAGGATTCAGATGCTACAATCATTGGTGGGAAAGGTCTTATCCAGCTGAGCCATCACCCCACCAATGCTTGCTCTCTTCTCCACCAAATAGACATAAAAACCAAGCTCCGCTAAGTCTAAGGCACTCTGAATCCCTGCTATTCCTCCGCCTACTACTAAAACCCTACCCTTAGCTTCTCTCATTTAGCGTTCATCCTCCCTTGCCTAACTTTTGGAGACCCCCTCCACAACCTTTAGATGCCCTCCAAGGCAACCAAGCCCATGTAAAGGTGGTATATATCTTTGACCTTCAAGGGCTCGCCTCATAGCCATGTCAAAGAGAATCCTTGGCTTAGGTTTATCTATTCCGAGAATTCTTCTACCTAAAGCAATTCTGTCAAGCATTATGTTAGCAAACTCGTTAGCTGTTCTTGCTACTCTCCAACATCCGTAGAAATACTTCTCTATTTCGTGGAACAGAAAATCGGTAACCACCTTACTGCCAAGAGTGGGAAAATCTGGTCCAAAGACCGCCATAACTCCCGTAGTCACAAAATACATTCCAATAGCAATAGCCTTTTCACTCATCCACTGGGGTGCTGCTCCAGCCGCAGGAATAAAAGGCAGATCCTCAGTAAGGGTGCCCATATTGGTAATTTCGGTTGCCGCTATGAGAACTCGAGAGTTATCTACACAGGCACCCATGTGTAACACTGGAGGACAACCTACCGCCTCTAAAACCTCCCTCAAGCCTGGTCCAGCAAGGGAGAGGGCTTCAGGAGAGAGCAATCCCGCCTTAGCAAGAACGGTTGCGGAACAGCCTGTAGCTAACATCAAAACATCATTAGCTATAAGCTCCTTGGCTAGCTCCACCTGTATAGGTTCCTCAACTCTATACTGATCACACCCTGCAAGTAGAGCTAACCCCCTAATTTTACCGTTCTTAATATTTTCAATTAAGGGCGCATAACTTGCCCTAAACCTTCCTCCTAAAATATACATAATGGTTTCGTGACTAAAACCTGCAACTATCTCCACCGAATGCTCTGGAATATATACCTTAGAAGGATCCCTCAAAGGATAGCGCTGAATAGCTATCTTTAAAATCTCCTTAGCAACCTCTAAAGCTCTTTTTTCATCAAAGGGAACATGAATAGCGCCCTCCATCATACTTATAGGGCTGGTAGTAATAATTGCGGTATGAAAATATTTGGCTATGTTTACTACATTTTGAGCTACACATTGCACATCCCCTATCAGAGCCTCCACAGCTCCAGTTCCAATGACCACTTCCTGCTGAACAAAGGATCCTGCAATGGGTATACCCCTTCTCATGAGAACCTCATTTCCAGTGCAACATACTCCCGAGAGATTTACCCCCTTCGCACCAACACTCTTAGCCATCTCCACTATCTCTGGATCCATACTCGCTTGGGCTAAGGCATCCGCAAGTAAGGGATCATGGCCATGCACCGCAACATTCACATAATCTGGCCTAATCACCGAAAGCCCAATATTAACTCGGGCTCTAATGGGTTCCGGATTTCCCAAGAGAAGATCTTGAAGCTCAGTGGCTATCATACTTCCGCCCCAGCCATCCGCAAGGGAACATCTTGCTGCACCCAGAAGGATATTCTTATAGTCCTGATCCACCCCTACCGAGGTTCTATGCATTAACTCCACAACCTCTCGGTCAATACCTCTTGGAACCACCCCATGTTTACGCCATCTTTCTAACACAAGCTTAGGCGCACTCTTGGCAAGCACCAATTCTCCATCTTGCTGAGAGAAGGCTTGCAGAGCAGCTTCAGCAATCCCCTTCAAGATTTCCTGTTCCGGTTGATTAGGATCAACACCAAAGCGTTGCGCAACCACCTTGAGCTTCCTCTTATCTCTTATCTCAATGGGAGCTTCTCCATGAACCGCCTCATAGAAGGCTTTAGCCACGTGTCTTCCGTGATCAGAATGGGCGGAAGTTCCAGCTGCAACCATTCGGGCAAAATTGCGCGCAACAACTGTAGCCGCACTCACTCCACAAATACCCTTTAACTCTTCCACTCCTTCAACCACTTGACAGGGCCCCATAAAACAAACCCTACAACAGGTCCCCCCTCTCCCAAAGGCACAAGGCAAGGTCCCCCTCTTTTCCACACGCCTACAAGAAAACATTACATCTTCAGGTAGACGCTCAATAATTTCCCGATCCGCTAAATTCTGCACCCCTGGCTTTCCTTTACCAAATCTTGCTCTTTCATCAAGCATGTTTATAACACCTCCTTATTTTCATTCTTCTTTAAAA
The DNA here is from genome assembly GCA_025059715.1 of Caldimicrobium sp. Taxonomy (GTDB): domain Bacteria; phylum Desulfobacterota; class Thermodesulfobacteria; order Thermodesulfobacteriales; family Thermodesulfobacteriaceae; genus Caldimicrobium. The sequence continues at coordinate 683 of JANXCE010000027.1, read as the reverse complement.
TTAACTCCTGAATTAAAAAATTTTCATCTTTTGTGAATTCTCTCACTAAGCCACTTCACTGGGAAGCCCGTGCCACATTTTTGCGGACTCTAAGGTGTTCTTCATTAGCATGGTAATAGTCATTGGCCCCACACCACCCGGCACTGGAGTTATAAAACTTGCCTTCTCCTTAACGGCCTCAAAGTCCACATCACCACAAAGTTTGGCCTTGCCCTCTGGAGTTGTGCCAATGCGATTTACTCCCACATCAATAACCACCGCTCCCTCCTTAACCATATCGGCGGTTACGAACTTAGGAACCCCTGCCGCTACAATTAGAATGTCTGCCCTTCTTGTATGCTCCGCCATATTTTTTGTGCCAGTATGACAAATGGTCACAGTGGCATTCCCCACCGGCCTTCTCTTTTGCATAAGCAGAATGGCCACAGGTTTGCCCACTATATTACTTCTTCCCACTACTACTACATCCGCTCCATCCACGGGAACTCCTGTTTCTGCAAGAAGAACAAGTATTCCGTAAGGTGTGCAGGGTATAAAACCAGGCTCCCCAATGACGAGTTTTCCCACATTCACCGGATGAAAGCCATCTACATCTTTACGGGGATCAATAGCATAAAGCACCTTTCTCTCATTTATGTGCTTTGGCAAGGGTAGCTGAACAAGGATGCCGTGAATCTTGGGAT
>JANXCE010000026.1 GCA_025059715.1 Caldimicrobium sp. | reverse complement strand
CAGCGTCTCCCACGTACACATTCAGTCCTTACCTTCAAATTGCAGGCACCTTTGATAGGATAAGGATGCAGGCTGGACTTAAATACTTTCACATGAAAGAGGAAAAAAGTGAAGGTTACTTCTGGAATGCCACCATCGGAGACCTTCAAAGAGCACCAGATCTTGACCGAAAGGAAAAGAGCTACGAAATCTGGCTTCCCTCCCTTGGAGTCTCCTACAGTTTAAATCCTCAAACAGAACTTTACTTAAGCTATGGTAAGACCTTTATAAGACCTTACAACTACTTACCCCTTGTATCTCTCTATCATCGACTCAGAGGTAATTTCACTCAAGCTGGTATCACTTTAGCCGACCTTTTTGAGGGCCTTGACATAGAGAGGGCTGACGTTATCGACCTTGGCTTAAGAATTAAGGGTGGAGGCTTTGACCTAAATCCCACCATCTTCTACAGTTACCACAAAAAGCTTCTAACAAATGTATCTGATCCAAGGGTCAGAGATGGAGGTAGGCCGGTTAGCTACAGACAAAATGTCGGAAAGGCAAGGGGATTCGGTCTTGAAGTTATCACCAATATCTACTTATCAGACAATCTCTTTTTCTTCCTCAATCCCACTTATCAAAAGGTAATCTATGCCAAGGACATATCCTTTCGAGGAGTTACCTATAACAACAAAGGAAAACAAGTTGTTGATGTTCCAAGATTCATGCTTGTCGGTGGTATGAGTTATCGTTTCCAAAACTTCTTTATCACGCCTAAAATCAAGTATATGGGCAAACGATATGGAACTATAACCCACGAAGAAAAAGTATCATCATACACCACAGTTGATCTCACTCTCGGTTACCAAAGGAAAAGCTTTTACTCTCTGCGAAATCTAAGACTCAGCCTTGAATTCAACAATCTATTTGACAAAAAATACATATCTCACATAAGTGCCTTTGATGATGACACAAGTGGTGTCAGATATGCCGTTGGTTCGCCTTTCACAGTAAGAGGGGGTTTGAGTTTTGAGTTCTAAAATGGGAGGCTGAAAGGGGATTGTGAAAAATTTTTATGAACCTTTAAAAAGTGACCCTTTATGTTATTTTCTTATAAAAATTAAAATTTCATCCTGTGGGGTTTAATACCATGAATAGGATCTTAGTTGCCGGTAAAGGGGGAGTTGGTAAAAGTTTCCTCACCTTTGCATTAGCGGAGTATTTGGTTAGCCTTGGAAGACCTGTGATAATAGTTGACGCCGATGAAAGTAATCAGAGTTTACATCGGTGGTTTGGTTTTGCTGAACCACCATGCAGTATATTGGATTTCATCGGAGGCAAAGGGGCAATTAAAGTCAAACTAAGGGAGGCTCTAAGGCAAAGCCAAGGAGATCCAAGGGTCTCTATTTTTAACGACCAGGCAATTGACCTAAATCTCATACCTGAAGAGTTTAAGAAAACAAGAGATGGCATAACCTTGATTTCCATTGGCAAGATAAAAGAGCCCTTAGAAGGTTGTGCCTGCCCAATGGGGGTTTTAGCAAAGGATTTTCTGAGTAAATTAACTCTTAGAGCAAAGGAGTATCTCATTGTGGACACCGAAGCAGGCCTTGAACACTTTGGAAGAGGTTTAGAACAGGGTGTGGACAAAATTATCGCTGTTGCTGAACCCTATCTGGATGCCTTAGAAATGGCTGAAAGGATCGTAGAATTTGGAGAGAAACTCCAAAAGAAAACCCTTCTAATAATAAACAAAGTTATGCCCTCCTCTGAGGGAGCGAACTTTGTTGTGCCTGAGGGTTTGAGGAGATTAAACAAAGTGCCCTCAATTATCTTTCCCTTTAGTTTTGAGATCTATGAAGCCTCATTAAAGGGAGAAAAACCAAAAATTGATAAACTCACTAAAGTCTTAGAAAAATTAGTGCTTCATTTAGAGTAGAAGCATCCAATGGAGGGAGTTATGAAGGGTATCAACTCAAGGTCTAATGCACCTATAGTCATTCTATGGTTCTTATTTTTATTTTTACTAATGGTTACTGACTCAGAAGGAAGGGAAGGAGTGCGAATTAGAGACATGGCGGGAAGAGAAGTTTTTCTGCCAAAGAAGCCTGAGAGAATAGTAGCACTATCGGGTTCTCTTCGTTATGTAGTTTATCTTCAGGCAGTAGATAAACTTGTAGGGATTGAAGCAGTAGAGAAGCAACCTCTTATGAGAGGTATTATTGCTACTGGAAGGCCCTATAATATTGTTATAAGGGAAAAAATAACTCCACTTCCTGTGATTGGGGAGGGTGGTCCAGGTAAACTTCCTGAGATGGAGAGACTTCTGATGGTTAAGCCTGATGTGGTGATACTTTATGAGCCAGACATGGCCGAAGCTATTACCTCAAAAACAGGGCTCCCCACGGTAGTTATTAAATCCATTGCTACTGAGGCCTGGACTTGGGAAGAGTTAAAAGAAGTGCTCCGCTTTCTGGGAAAGCTCCTTGATAGGGAAAAGAGAGCGGAGGAGTTAATCAATTATATAGAGAAGTTAGTTAAAGAGCTGAACAATAGAGCATCAAGGGAGATCGCTACAAGTTATTATATTGGAGCAGTAAGTGCCCGAGGTGCTCACGGCACAACAAGCACTGTCGCAAAGGTTCCGCCTCTTACCTTACTTAAGGCTAAAAATATTTCTGAGGAGTTTTCTCCTAAAGGAGGACACCTTTTTATTGATAAAGAAGCACTACTATCAAGAAATCCCGATTTCATCTTTTTTGACACCGCAGGACTTTCACTGGTGCAGGAAGACTATCTCAAAAACCCCCACTACTATCAAAGAATCAAAGCAATTAATGCTAAAAATGTCTATACACTCCTACCTATAAACTTTTATCGGACCAATCTGGAGTTTCTTTTAGCGAATACCTTTTTTATCGGAAAAAAACTGAGACCTAAGGAATATGCTGACCTTGACCCTATAGAAAAAACAAGAGAGATTCTTAAGGTGTTTCTTGGAAGGGATGTTCTTGATGAGGTGTTAAGGGATTATCCTGCCTTTAAGAGGGTAGAGTTTGGAGACAAGGGACTCCTTTTTAAGTAAAATCGCAGAAGAGAAACTCTATGATACTCTCTCCCTCAGGCGCCTTCTCTGGGGCTTAATTATATGCTTTATTCTGGTCATCGTTTTCTTTGTTGCCCTCTATGTGGGGTCCTATCAGATATCCTTTTTTGAGTTTTTGAGGGCCCTCTTCCGAGGAGAGGGAGAAGTTGCTTATATAGTGAGAGAGCTTAGGCTTCAGAGGGCAATTGGTGCTGTATTAACAGGAGCTTCTCTTGGGATTGCGGGAGCAGTGATGCAAAATGTGCTGAGAAACCCCTTAGCTTCTCCCTTTACCCTTGGAGTCTCCCATGGAGCTATCTTTGGAGCAAGTGTAGGCATAATAGTGTTTGGCTTTGGGAAACTTCACACTGTTGGTCCTCAGGGCTTTACCATCTTTAAAACCTATCCTGTTGCCCTATTTGCCTTCCTTGGGGCTTTAAGTGTTGCAGTATTAATATATATTTTATCCCGTTTGAGAGATTTAAGTCCTCAAGCTATTATTCTTGCGGGAGTTACTATTGGGAGCCTGTTCAGCTCTGCTACTATGTTTTTGCAATATTTTGCAACTGATGTGCAAGTTGCAGCCACAGTTTATTGGACCTTCGGTGATCTTGCTAAGGCAGGAATTAAGGAAAACAAGTTGATTTTCCTCTCTTTTACCATAGGTTTTCTCTTTTTTATGGGGCATCGTTGGAAGTTTAATGGACTTCTTTTAGGAGAGGAGGTAGCTAAAAGCTTAGGCATCGAGACAAAAAGACTAAGGCTTTTAGCCTTAATTATGACTTCTTTAATTGTGGCTGTGCCTACCTCATTCCTTGGCATTATCGGATTTGTAGGGTTGATGTCCCCTCATATAGTGAGACTCCTTGTGGGTAACGACTATCGCTATGTAATTCCCTACTCTGCCCTCGTTGGTGCTACCATTTTACTTTCAGCGGATATATTAGCCAAGGTAATTCTTGCACCAAGAACCTTGCCTGTAGGAATTGTTACCACCTTGGTTGGAGCTCCTTTATTTTTGTACTTACTTCTTAAAAGGAGAACTATATAGGAGGAGTCTTCAGTGGGGATGCTTTCCGCAGAAAGTCTTAGTCTGAATCTCAAAGATAAACCAATTCTTCAAGAGTTAGATTTTACCTTTGAGCGAGGAAAACTTTATGTAATTCTTGGTCCTAACGGAGCGGGCAAAAGTAGCTTTTTAAGAGTCCTTGGAAAACTTCTTGACTCCTATAATGGTAAGGTGGTTTATGGAAATAAAGACTTAAGGGAGATTAGACTTTCTGAGTATGCTAAATTGAGAGCATACCTTCCTCAGAGAGACGAGAGTATTCCCCAACTCACGGTAAAAGAACTAATTCTTTTTGGCAGAATGCCTCACCTCAATTTTGAACCCTCAAAAAGGGATTATCAGAAAGTTGAAGAGCTCCTTCAATCCTTAAATTTAAAAGCTTATGAAAATAGACCTCTCAGAGATCTTTCTGGAGGTGAGCTTCAAAGAGCTCTTTTGGCCCGAGCCTTGGCCCAGGAGCCAGTTATTCTCCTCCTTGACGAACCAGTCAACCATCTCGATCCAAAAAATCAGCTCGAAATCCTAAGATTAGTTAAAAAGCAAACTATAGAGAAAAACATTATAACTATTATGGTGCTTCACGAGATAAATCTCGCTCTAAGCTTCGGAGATTATTTTATTTTCATGAAAGAAGGACGAATTCTTGCTCACGGCAACAAGGAAATTATAACTTCTGAGCTCTTGAGTAAGGTCTACGAGCTACCCGCCAGGGTATACCACTTGAATGGTAAAGTTTTAATCCAGTTTAAAGAACACCCTTGAGCTATCCATTACAGACACTCCATCTGGGCACTGACATTGGTCACCCTTCATGGATCATGCAATTTAATTCACAAACTATTAAAATTCAATTTTTAAGATTTAGTGTTATTTTATTGCAAAAGATAATATTTAAGGAGGCCTCTGATGGGAGTGTGGTTGTTTTTAATTTTATGGGTTTGGGGATTGAAATTTGGTTCTGTTAAGGAAGGTTGGGGCCATGAGGTAAATTATCGAGTAAAGGAAGATAGGGCAATATGTATAAGTTTCTTTTTTGGTCTAAGAGAGCCGATGGCCTTTGCAGAGATAGAGGTCTTTCCACCTGGGGATGCAAAGACTCCCTATGTGAAAGGTAGGACTGATTCTTCGGGTATCTTTTGTTTTCTTCCCAAGGAGGCAGGCCTTTGGCGGGTGGTGGCTAAAGCTGACACAGAGCATGGACCACATGGAGCTCAATTAAAAATTAATATTTCAGAGGCAGGAAACATAGTGGATTATACTAAACCCCTAATAGCGGAGCACCAAAAATTTTTTATAATAGTTGGAATAGCCGGTTGGTTTGTGGGACTGGGAGGGATCTTTCTCTATCTTCAGGAGAGAAAGAGGATTACCAGAACCAAAAATTAGTTATTATATATTAAAGTATTGACTATCCTTTCACAGCTATTGTAGGTCAGGAGGAGATGGAGCTTGGGCTTATTCTTAATGTGATCGGCCCTACCATCGGTGGATTGTTAATTATGGGAGAAAAAGGAACGGGAAAGAGCACAACCGTGAGAGCTCTCGCAAATCTTTTGCCAGAGATTGAGATAATTCAGGGTTGCAGATTTAATTGTTCTCCAGAGGGGCCCTATTGCACCGAATGTATAGAACGCATGCAAAAGGGGGAAAAGCTACTCATTGAAAAAGGGAAAATGGAGGTAGTGGAACTACCTCTGGGAGTTACTGAGGACAGAGTGCTTGGAGCCTTAGCCATAGAAGAGGCTATCTTATATGGAAAAAGAAAATTCGAATCAGGTCTCCTTGCCAGAGCTAATCAAAATTTTTTATATATAGACGAGGTAAACTTACTTGAGGATCACATCGTAGATCTCCTTCTTGACTCTTCGGCTATGGGAATTAACTATGTAGAGCGAGAGGGTCTATCCTTTGTGCATCCTGCAAGATTCATCCTTGTTGGTTCCATGAATCCTGAGGAGGGTGATGTTAGACCACAGTTTTTAGATCGCTTTGGTCTTTCGGTTATAGTTAAGGCATTAACTGATCCCGAAAGGCGAAAGGAAATCTCAAAGAGAAAAATAAGGCATGTAGAGCAATTTGTGCTCTGGAGGGTAAAACAAAGGTAGACAAAGAGAGTCTTAAAAGAGTGACTCCATTAGCTTTGAAACATCGCCTAAAGAGACAGCCCTTTGAAGAACCTTTTGAGGAGGTAAAAAAACTTCATGATTTACTCAGCTTTCTTTAAGAGGAGTTTTATCTCAGAACTAATAACCAGGTCCTTTTATGAGGTATATGGGAACACCGAGGCAAAACTTGCTCTTTTACTTAACTTTATTGACCCTAAGTGTGGTGGAGTAATAATTGCAGGAAAGAGAGGCACAGGAAAGTCCACTCTATTACAAGCTTTTAAGAACCTCCTCGAGGCCTCCTCTAAACCCTCTTTTTACCTTCCCACCCACATCACAGAGGAGAATCTTCTCGGAGGGCTTGATCTTGAGGAAACCCTCACCAAAGGAGAACCTGTCTATGAAGAGGGCCTTTTAGAAAAAGCCAGGGGAGGCTACCTAATAGTTGATGACCTCCATCTTATGCCTCCAGGATGTCTTGCCCTGCTATTTGAAAAAATAGATAGCTACACCCTTGTTGCTGCCCTTAATTCAGAAGAGGGAGGACTCTCCTCCCATTATCTCAATAAGGTGGGACTCTTTGTGGTTACAGAAGAGTTTTCTCACTCAAAGGCCAGGGTAGAAGCCTTAAAGGATATCTTTAAATCAAAACCAAGCCATGTTCGGGAACTACTTTCAAGGCTTGAGATTGCCAGAGGGCACTTAAAAAGCGTTGATTTTGATCACTCTATCTGGGATTACATTACTCAGGTGGTTTCAAAATTCAGGGTTAGGAGTCATAGAGGAGAAATTTTTCTCCTTTTTGCTGCCCGAGCCTTAGCAAGCCTGATGTTAGAGAGAAACCTAAAGAAGGAAATTGTTGATATTGTAGCGCCCCTGGTGTTGAGTCACCGTTCAAGCCTTACAGAAGAGAAAGTTAATTTTGATACAGAACTAAAACAAGAGGAGAATAGAACTTTAAAAACACCTCGGGACGAAAAAAAAATAACCACCTTAACAGGGGATGAAAGGGGATCTTCCCAGTGGGAAGATCCTAACTTTTTTGAAAACCTTTTAAGGAATGGAGCGAATCCTCTTAAGGATTCTCAATTAGAAAAAGTGCCTTCTGTAACATCCAAAGAAGAGACCTTTGCTTTAGGAAAAGGAGTTGAAATTAAGAACTTATTAGTCCGCTGTGATAGAATTCGAAGAAAGATTGCTGGTAAAAGAACAAATTCCAAAACCTACCTCAAAGGAGGAATCTTTATAAGAAGTGTAGAGGATAGGAGATTTCCTGAGGTCGATCTTCTTGGCACTATCAAAAGAGCCGCTCCTCATCAGAGTCTGAGAGGTGGAGAAAAAGAGGGAAAACTCGTTATTCAAAAGGAGGATTTAAGATATAAAGAAAGGGAGAGAAAACTTAGACATCTTGTGGTCTTTGTTGTAGATGCCTCAGGATCTCAGGGAGTTCTTCGCAGAATGGAGGCAGTAAAAGGCGCTATTGTCTCTTTACTTTCTGAGGCTTATAAAAAAAGAGATAAGGTGGCTCTCATCATGTTTAGAAAATTCGGAGCAGAACTTCTTATACCTCCAACGAAATCCCCTCAGAGTGCCTATAGGACACTCAAGGAAATTACTATTGGTGGAAATACACCCCTTTCTGCAGGACTCTGGGAGGCATACAAACTCATTCGTAGATATCATGGGAAAAATCCTCAAAGTAGAGTTATCCTTGTTTTAGTAACAGATGGCAAAGCAAACATCCCAATAATAAAGGCAGAAGATCCCTTGGAGGAGGTAAAGAGAATCTGCTATCAACTAAGAGAGCTTCCCTATGTGGATACCCTGGTTTTGGATACAGAAATAAAAAGTGATTATCCTAAAATGGACTTAGCCAGAGATATAGCTTCCTGGTTAGGTGCTTCATACCATACTTTAGAAGCTCTGCCAGATGATGGCTTGATACGCCTAATTAGAAGTAGAAAGTATTTTTAAGAGGACGATTGCTGGAGGAGGGGCAGGTGAGTTATTTACACTATTTAATTGACTATGGAGTCATTGGAATCTTGATCCTAATGAGTATAATAGCTTTGGCCATTTTCTTGGAAAGATTGAAATTTTTAAAAAAAACAGACCCGAGCACTTACACCTCTGAAGCCCTTCTTGAAACAGACTTAACAAAGGGACTACACATAATTGCTTCTATTGGTTCCAATGCGCCCTATGTGGGTTTATTAGGCACAGTTTTGGGAATAATGCTCACCTTTTACACCATAGGGCAAGAGGGCTTAATAGAGAGTAAAAAAATAATGGTGGGGTTAGCCTTAGCCCTTAAAGCTACAGCTGTGGGCTTACTTGTAGCGATCCCCTCCACAATTATGTATAATTTTCTACTTAGAAAGGTTAAAGAAAAAATTGCCCTATATAAAGCTCAAAAGAGGCAGGACAACTATGCATGAAAATAGGGAATTTGATTATATAAATGTGATTCCTTTAGTTGACATAATGCTTGTGCTGTTAACCATCGTCCTTGTGACTGCAACTTTTATCGTGCAGGGAGAGATACCCCTAAAATTACCTCAAGCTAAGCATGCAGAGGTAGCCACCCTTGAACCGCTAAGAATTACCCTCACTAAGGAGGGGAAAATCTTTTGGGAGGCAAAGGAAGTTACCCTTAAGGAATTAGAAACCCTGATAAAAGATCTACCCAGAGAGACTCCCTTCTCCATCTCAGCAGATAAAGAAGCCTCGGTTCAAAGTTTAGTAAGTATTTTAGACCTTCTAAAGGGTAATGGTTATAACCGGATTAGCCTCAAAACAGAAAAAATCTCTTAAACCTTGGACAGGGCTATGCTTAGATTTGACTATTTAGCGCTTTCCTTATTTTGGCATTTAATTCTATATCTTCCCCTATTGATAATTTTAAACCTCCATTTTCACCCTGAATCTACTCCCTTAGAGATCGATCTAAGCCACATAAGCCTTGTAAGAGACGAACAAAGTCAAGTTCAGGTTCAACCCAAAGTGAAACCTGACCATAAAGTTACCACAATAATGGAGAAAATTACGGAATCACAAATTCAGAGTGATCAAAGGGAAGACGAAAAACCCAAAAGCAACCCAAAGGAAGAGACCGCATCTCCACAAGTCCCAACTTCCATTTTGGAGTCATCCAAGGTTAAAACCACTGCCCCCTTAGAAACCGAAAGGTCCTCTCACTCCGAGGCTAAGCTCTCTTCAAACCCTGAGATTAAGACTTCTTCTCTCTCGGAAAGCAAGACAACCCTCTCTATGGAAGGGGCCTTTAATACACCCTCAGAGCCTACATTGTTAGTTAAGACTCTGGAGGCTAAGACTCAGGGCGCTTCAAAGTCTACCTCTCATCAGGAAGAGGCATCCTCTTTGGCCACCCTGGGAGAAACCTATCTTAAAGCCAAATTTTCCGTTATCTCCGATATTATTAAGAGACATCTAAGTTATCCTCCTTTAGCAAGAAAAATGGGCTGGCAGGGAAACTTAATTATTTCCTTTACCCTTACTCCTAAGGGAGAGATCAAGGATATAAAGGTTGAAAAATCCTCAGGTTACGAATTATTGGATAGGAATACCTTAGAGGTTCTTAAAAAAACATACTCCTATTTTCCTTTACCACCCGTTGAGGTGAGGGTTCGCCTCCCTGTGGTTTATAAGTTAGAATGATAAAAGGGGGCAAGTCAGAGGCCCCCTATTGATTATTCCTCAAAAGATTACATCAGAAAATTTTTGATAGTTATTATGATTCCCAAACCTCCGACGATTAAGATCCAGAGAATCAAAAGAATAATACTAAGATTCCCCCATTTAGCTAAGGTAGGAGTTTCCTCTAAGACCTTTGAGCTACGTCCTGAATAAAAAGCTACTGCTAATTGATAGGAAATTACCACTAAACCCATGATGAAGGTAAGAAGAAATAGAATAGTGCTTCCCCAATCAAGATTAACTTTGTAATCAGAAACAGAATAGTTAACTTCTGCAATGTATAAAACTCTGAGGGCTTCCCTTGCGGCTGACATCAATAAAACTACTACAAAAGAGAGAATAAGGGCAGGAATAGCATTTTTAACGGGATCTGACTGCGCTTTATAGAGAAAGGCAAGAAGTATTAGGCCAGATAAAAGAGCTAAAAGAAAGAAGGGATTGGTCATAAAATTAAACTTAGGTGGCAAACTAAGAAGCCACCAAAAGCCAACACCAGCTTGAATAAGAGAAGCAATAAAAGCAAGTTTAGCACCCATTGATCCAACCCAAGATAAATAATTTTTATCAAAATCTTCTCTCTCTTTAAAATACCAGGCATAGAGCATGAATAATATACCTGTCATAGCAAAAGCAGGAATCATGAAATGCAAAAACCTTGGCAACTGAAAGGCGTGAAGGGATCCACCTGAAGTATCTACATACATTTCCCTAAAGTGCCATTTAAACCATTTCTCAGGAAGGAGAGCTTGATAATTTAGGGCATGCATGACAATGCTCGCAAGCACAAAAAATATTACTGCTATAACTCCAGCTACCTTTCCTAAATCAGGGGAGCTCTCACCCTTTAAATAGAAAACATAAGTACTAAAGTAGCCTATCATAATAAAGAGTATAAAAGCTAGAACCCACCAAGCGGAAAGAGTATTAGCTACATACCAGAAAGGATCATAGATTACTTGAACGAATAACAGAGGAGCAATACCGATAAGTATTGCTATAGAGAGGGTTAATGGCGGTAGCCTTGACCATAGATCTGCTAAGTCTTGCCCAATATTCACCACCTTTTAAAGTTCCATAAATAGCAAAAAAGGAACCCCCAACAACAAAGTTGACAAAGATTATGTGTAGTGCAAAGGTGACCACCATAAGTATTTGAAAAACTTGAGGAAAAAAGGGAACCCCCATAGGATCCTGTAAGACCTTTACAGCCTGGACTATATCCATGGCTAATCCCCCCACTTTTTTATTTTGCTAAAGTAGTCAAATATAAACCCAAAGCCTTTTTCTCTTCCGGTGTTCCTACAAAAGGTGGCATATAGGGATAGGCTCCTATAGCATCAATAAAAGCTTCCGCTGAGGTTTGTTCCTTTAAACCTAATTTTTTGACTAAAGCGGAGAGAGGTCTCAAACCTGAGTCACCTAAGGCATGACAGGCGGAACACTGTAGTAAAGCTATCATTTTTCCAGCTTGAAGCTGATTAGTCTCATTTATATTCCTAAGCTCAATCAGCCTTAACCCCTTTTGCAGGAAGATCCTTGGCTATTATTTGATTGCTATACATTAATGTTCCAAAAATATAGGGTTTTCTTATCATCTCTCTAATACGCTCAGTTGAAAAAATTCCTGCAAAGATAATCACAATAGATAAAATAGCTACAGGTAAGTTTATTATTTCAGGTTTTCTATTAGCAATAATAAAGTAAAGGAACATAAAACCAAGACATACATAAATAACATTCTTTAGTGTATCAATATCAAGAATTCCTAAGAGTTCTCTATTGTGAGTTGGTAGAGACTTTAAATAAAGAAAGAAGAAGATTATACCCGCAATCATTCCCACTAAGCCCCAATAACTTGCCTGCCTAATAATGTATTTTTTCACTTCTATGTTTTTAATGGTTGTAGCAATAACAATTGCATATACACCTGCAATAGCAAACATAAAAGAAGTTCTCATTAGTAGTTGCGGCCAGTAAGTCTGATTAAAAAAGCCATCAAAAAAATTCCCAGTTTCTGGCCATTTTCCAGGGGATAACATAAAAGCAAGGATCCCTACAATGATGATCATAGTGGTCCAGGAACCTATGGCAAAAATCCAACCCAGTTTTAGATGGGTTTTCTGATCCACTTTTCCTAAGGTGTAGTAATAAACAATAATTCCTACAACTTCTATAATGAAGAAAATCCACTCAGTTGCCCAACCCCAGACATAATTATGGATTAAACCGGATATGGCTCGAGGGGAGGCTACAGTAGCTGAAAACCAGATACCTATACCTGATAGGGTCCCAACAACATAAGCAAACACAAGTAATAACAAAGCGTATTTTCGAATAAACTCCAGAAGCTCTGGTCGATTCTCCCTATAGGCCTTAGTCTCAATGAAGACATTGAACCACATGGCACTAGTGGATAGATGAGAGGGTAAAATGTGAATAGTAGCGATTATGCCTAAAATAAAACTTGCACTTAATACAGGCACCTCCCAAATAGGATACATAACACCGCCTCCTTTTTGTTTTATTATATTTGTTACATTTGTTTCTAATCTTATAGAACTTAAAAAAAGTTAAAAGAAATTTTTTGAATTTTTCTCACTTAGGGCATTGAAAATAACTTAATGTCTTAAAATATTTTACTAATATACTAAATTTAAAACCTCGTTAAAATCTGGTGTTCCCTTTACATGATAGGTTTTCATGCCCATTTGCTGTGCTGGTAAAATATCGTCCTTTAGGCTATCACCGATCATAATCACCTCCACAGGCTTTAGATTGAAGTGACTCAATGCCTTTTGAAATATTTCAGGGTGTGGTTTCAGATAGCCAACCTCACATCCTATAAATATAGCATCAAAGTATTCTAAAAGCCCGTGTCCTTCGAGGATAGAGTAAAGTCTACAGTCCCAATTTGTTATCACGGCCCTTATAAATCCACTATCCTTTAGCTCTGATATAAAGGATCTAAAACCAGGCATTACTTCCACACACTCAGGTTGAGAGAAAAACCTATAAACCCTTTCAAAGGCCTTTTCAAAAAGGGGATGATCCCTGTAATCACTAAGAACCCTATCAAAAACTCGTCTCCATGCCTCCTTACAAAGATCGCCACTTAACGGAGGTCTTAGCTCTTTTTGAAATACAACCTCATACTCTATTCTAAGTCTTTTGGCTACTTTTTCTGGATCTATTTTAAAACCAAAAGGTCGGAGAAGGTTGTAGTATATATTTCCCAATGAAGGATTAAATCTCAGGAAAGTCCCTTCAGCATCAAAAAAAAGTGCCTTAATCATAAATTTTTAAAAGGATCCTTTACTTTACTACCCTTAAGCTCTTTTTATACTTCTCAGGAACGAGCTCAGGAAATTGAGTATAATGAATTACACCCTTTTCATCTTTGTAGTAATACAGAGCTCTTTTAGACCCAAAGTTCGATGACTCTCTTTGAAATTCTCTTTGAGAATTAATTTCCTCTATAAAAAGATAATTCTTTAAGACCTCAAATTTCTTTTCCCCAATACCTTTAACATTCTTTAACTCCTCTAAACTCTTAAAACCTCCTACTCTTTCTCGATATTCTATGATCCTTTTAGCAATCTGTTCTCCAATACCAGGAAGAGACTTTAATTCCTCTAAGGAAGCTTTATTCAAATTTAACTTCTGTTGAGCTAATGCGGAGACCTTTAGCAAAAGAAATAAAAGAAGAGTAACATAAAAAACTTTAATCATAAAAAAAAGGAGAGAAAGGCATATTTTAAAAAGCCTTCTCTCCAGAGGTTTGATGAACTTATGTAGAATTACACGCAACCTGTGGGCTTTGGTAATCCAGCCATTTTACAAGCACCTTTCCCTGGCCCAGAAGGAAAAAGTTCATAAATCTTTTTAAGAGGATATCCTGTAACCTTGGAGAGAATTCTCACCATGGGCGCAACTCCATTTTTCCTATAATAATCTTGAAGAACATTGATCACCTTCCAGTGCTCATCAGTTAATTCCTGAATCCCTTCCTGCTCTTTCACATACTCAACCCATTCCTGACACCAAGCATCTAATCCCCCTGCTAAAAAACCATCTTCATCCACTTCAAAAACTTTTCCTTTGTACTCAATTGTTGGCATAAAGACACCTCCTTTGGTTTTATTTTTTAAATTTTTTTGTATTAACTTATCTAAGCTTTTAAAATTGTCAATAGATTATTAAACTTTTTAACTACTTGTTCAATCAGTAAATTTCTTTTAGTAAATTTCTTTTAGTAAAGGAACCTCATCACACTCGGGGAATTTGCTGCACCTAATACAATCTGCCCAAACCTTTTGGGGAAGTTCAAGCTTATTTACCTGTCTAAAACCAAGTTTTATAAAAAAATCCGGTGAGGTAGTTAAGACAAAAACTTTGGGTATTCCTAAATCTTTAGCTTCCTCTAAACAAGCCTCTACTAACTTAGCTCCAAGCCCTCTTCTTTGATACTCCTCACTTACTACAAGTGATCTTATCTCCGCAAGATCCTCCCAAAGAATATGTAAAGCACAAGCTCCAACTATTAAATCTCTATCTTCACAAACCATAAATTCTCTAACTTTCTCATATAACTCCGCCAAGGGTCTTGGGATAACATCACCTTTTTTAGAAAAATGCAATATTAACTTGTATATATATTTAACATCTGATAGCCTTGCTTTGCGTATTTTCATTAAATAAAATTCCTATTTAAATAAAATTCCTATCTTATTTCCACAACAAAGGGTTTATCTACGCCCAACTTCTCTCTTGCTATAGGGATAACTTTTTCCGCTTCCTCCCTGCTTCCAAATTTCCCCAAATAAACCTTAAAAAGGGTTTTACCCTCTTGCTGAACCTCTTTTATCTCCCCTGTATAACCTAAATTTTTGATTTTATTTTTCATTTGCTCCGCCTTGTCTCTTTGTGAAAAAGCACCTACTTGTATAGAATACTTACCCATAGGTTCTTCTTTGATTTTAGTGGCTAATTGAGCTACCTCTTTCTTTTTATATTCAGGTGTTTCTTTAGCAGTTTTCACTGGCGTTTCTCTTTTAGCGATTTCCTCCTTCTTTACTTCTTTTGTAGCATTGTCAATCTTAGTGATTACTGTTTCTGTTTGATTGCTTATAGTTTCATTTGTGGGTTTAGCGGTTTGATTTGTAGCATTAGTTTCGTTTGCTCCAAGGGGAACACTTATTGGAGGTATCTCTGGTTTTTTTTCTAAAGCTACTTCCTCTGAAGAAGTTTTACCTCCAATTTTTGTTCCTATCCATACTCCCAAAATAAAGGTCCAAATTAAAATACAAAGTCCAAAAAGCACTACAAAAACCAAGGCAACCATACTCAACTCAAATTTAATTTTCTTTTCCTCCATACCATTACCTCCCTTACATTTTATTTGGGCTACTTACTCCTAATAAAAAAAGGCCATTATGGATAACAATTCTACAACCTTCAACTAAGGCCAGACGAGCAAGGGTGAGTTCTTGAGTTTCTCCTATGATTCTAAATCTATTGTAGTATTCGTGGAAACTACTTGCTAAATCCAACAGATAGTAGGTGAGTTTATATGGAGCTAACTTCATAACCGCAAATTCCACATTATCAGAGAACTCTGCTATCTTTTTTAGCAAATTTAATTCCTCTTTCTCCTTTAACAGACTTAACTCTGCTTTGGAGAGCAAATTAAGATCATATCCAAATTCCTGAGCCTTTTCCTTAACAGAGCAAATTCTTGCATGGGCATACTGCACATAGTAAACCGGATTTTCCGCAGATTGCTTTTTAGCTAATTCCACATCAAAATCCAAGGGAGAATCTTCACTGCGAGATAAAAAGATAAAGCGCACTGCATCCACTCCTACCTCCCTAATCAACTCCTTTAATTCTACATATTCGGCTTTTCTTGTGGACATGCTTTTGATTTGACCACCCTCAATTAAGTTAACCATCTGAATAAGAAGCACAATAACTCTCTCTGAATCAATATTTAAAGCCCTTAATGCTCCCTTTAGTCGTGGAACATAGCCATGGTGGTCCGCTCCCCAGAGGTTTATGGCTAAATCATACCTTCTTTTGATAAACTTTTCATAGTGATAAGCAATGTCACTGGCAAAATAGGTCCACTCGCCGCTACTTTTGCGGACAACCCGATCCTTCTCATCTCCAAATAAAGACGACTTAAACCACAGAGCTCCATCCTCTTCGTAAATGTACCCTTTTTCCCTCAAAATTTGGATAACTTCCTGAACTAAACCTGTATCATAAAGGCTCTGCTCCGAATACCAAGAGTCAAAGGTAACCCCAAAGTCCTTCAAGTCCCTTTTTATATCCTCCAAAATACTTTTCATAGCAAGATCTCGACATAGTGCTATAGCGGATGCCTCTTCTCTCTCTAATAGGTCCTCGTAACGTCTAAGAGCTTCCTGAGCAATATCATAGATATAATCACCTTGATAATAGTCCTCTGGAAAATTAATACTTTTACCTTTTAACTCTTTGGCACGAAGATAGACTGATGCGCCAAGGATATCCATCTGAGTTCCTCTATCGTTTATATAATACTCCTTTGTTACATCAAAGCCTGTAAAGGTAAGAATTCTTGCTAAGGCATCTCCATAAGCTGCTCCTCGCCCATGACCAATATGTAAGGGCCCGGTTGGATTGGCGGATACAAACTCTATTAAAACCCTTCTGCCCTCCCCTATATTTATTCTTCCATAATGTTTTCCTTCTAAAAGAACCCTTCTTAGTTGTTCATATAAAAAACTATCCTTAATCCAAAAATTAATAAAGCCTGCACCCGCAACCTCTATTTTCGCAAAGATATCTACCTTCTCCTCAAGAGCCCTCTTAATAGTTTCTGCAATCTTGCGAGGACTATCTTTCAAAATTCCTTGAAGAACTAAGGAAATATTGGTAGATATATCCCCCCACTCTTCCCTTTTTGGCTTTTCAACCTCAAAATTAATAGACTCTATTTCAGGATATAGTTCACTTACTATTTCTCTAAGAATTCCCCTGATCTTTCTTTTGAACACCTTTTTTTTCTCCTTTAATTAATTCAATATCTAAGGAAAAATCTGGACACTTTATACTCCTGGTATTATCAAAAGAAAATCTCTTAACACACACCTCTCTCCAAGCACATCTACAACAAAGTATTATTTCCTCTGAAGGATTATCTGGGGAATTCATCGCACTCTATGAGAACCTTGGCTTTTAAGAAATCGATAGCAAGAATTTTGCCTTTTATCCTCTGAGGAGGCTCAAAGAAGCTTTTAAGCCAAATCTCTTCTCCCTTAACTTCTAACTGGGTGATATCCTTTACAATTTCCTTTTCTTCGTTGTGAACCCTTACCCAAATCTTTGCTTGACACATTTTCTAACCTCACTCGCCAAATATTAACTCTATTAAGAAACTCTAAGATTACCTTTTTGTCAAGAGGATTTTCCTTAAAGTATGAAGGTGACTCTGCCCAAAGCTCCAATTTTTCTTGGGTATAGGGATGAGGAAGGGTTAGATATAGGGCATGCAAAAGAATAGCCTTTCCCCCCTGTATTACGCTTCTTGCTCCATATAAACTATCTCCTAAGATGGGATATCCCCTTGCTGAGAGCACAACTCTTAGCTGATGTTTCCTTCCTGTTAGGGGAGATAGTAAGAGAAGAGTGCTATCCCTTTTTCTCTCTAAGATCATATAAAAAGTAAGCGCTCTCTTAGCCTCTGTCTTGGAGTAGGGGATTAACTTTACTCCCTTTTTAGAAGATTCCCTTATTAAATAATCTTCCCACAATCCAAAGGGATCCCCCTTCATAGAACCTTCAACTTTAGCTAAGTAAACTTTACTCCATTTATCTTCCTGCAGGAGCTTATATAGTTTACTTGCGCACTTACTTCTCTTTGCCAATAGGCAAACTCCAGAGACTGGTTTATCCAAGCGGTGAACTACTGCTAAAAATATCTTGCCCTGCTTATTTTCTTGCCTTTTTATATAATCTTTTAACTTAAAGAGTAGTGATTCTTCTTTATTTAGGGCACCTTGGACTACAAAACCAGCGGGCTTATTGACAACTAAGAGGTACTTATCTTGATAAATTACCTCTATTTCTCCTTTCAAACAGGCCTCCCCTCTTGAATTCCGAGGGTATCCTTGGTTTATGAAAGAATTCCTCCTGAAGACCGAAAAATTTGAATATAAATCTGAAAAGGCCCTTTCCAATACTTGCAGGATGTAAAGGCACAATCTGAGGTTGTTCATAGGTTCCTAAGACCTCAATAGGTAAATAAATCAACATCCTTTCCTTTCCTAATATCAATTTACTTAAGTAAGGAATATGTTCCAGAACAACATCAAGGGTTTTAAAGGGGGAGACCAAAAAGGTCATAGAGACTCCCTTATCTTTCAGAGAAACTGGTCCACTTCCAAAAAGCCTGAAACCAGGAGCGGAGAGAAAAAGGCTATCCACATACAGTTTAGAATTTTCAAGTTCTCCGGTAAAATTCAGTTCCTCATAAGGTAATAAGTTATATTCTAAGTTAGGAACTTTACCTCTAAAGAGATCAATGGGACTTAAGAAAGCCAACAGTCTAACTAAAAGAGGAGCTCTGTAGAGATACCCTCTATTAGAGGTAAGGCTAATCTTTCCATAACTTCGCTCAAAGAAAGTTTTATATCCGTCCGTATAGAAAAATCCCTCCATAATAAAGGGCCCCTCTAAGATAGTCCTTGGCATTTCTTCAGGATAAAGACAGGAGAAGAAATCGAGAAATTCTCCTTTAGCTCGAGGTAGATTTACAAAAAAATATTGAAAATCCGGATCCCTTTCTATTTCCGCATAAAAGGGTAATCCACAAAAGTTAACCTCAGGGAACTCAACCCGAACTAATTGGTTTTCTTGAACCATTATCCTACCCTTGAGGTTCTCTATATGATGAGCAGTAGGGAGGATCAACTTTTCAATATTAAAGGAAAGCTTTCCATTAAGAGGTAGCGAGGAGAGGACCTCTAAAGGCTCCATCTTACTTGGTTTAACTTCTTCAGAGCCTTTGAGATAGGCTCTTAAGTCTAAATCCTTTATAGTCAAGTGCCCATCAACCCCTAAAGCGTCTCTCTCCTCCCAGAGGCTCATCTCCCCATAAAACTCAGTTTTTTCGTATCTTCCCGAAAGAGCCTTGATCCTTATTGTTGGGGTTTCAAAGAAAAGGAAACCAGAGAAGATTAACTCTGGGGATACGCTTAAAGACAGGGAATCAATTTTGGTTTCACCAAGTAGTTTAAAAGGATTTTCTCGTAAATAAGCTTTAAGCAACTTCTTTACATCTTTCTCCTCCCAATATCTCTTCATACTTGGCCACTTTTCCGGATTAAACTCTACGGAGAATTTACCTTCTAATTTACCATCGGTAATCCGAGGACTTTCAAATAGAGTAGCCAATTCGTTAAAGGCAACTAAACCCTCAAAATTGAATAGGGAATCCCTATCTTTTTGAAAGGAAAAGTTGAAATCTGTATTCTTTGATTTAACCTTCCCTTTTATCTTAGCTACTTTCTCTTTCCTTTCCATGTTTATGTTAAAATCAACCTTATCCAAACTTCCATTACCATAAAAGGCAAGAAAATTAGGTTTAAGCTCAAGATGAAAATCGCCAATTTCTAAGGGCATTCCCTTTAAAGCTAAGGAGTCCTTTCCTTTCCCAATTACCTTCTCCAAAGTTTTCAAGGTGTGTTCACCTATCTTCCCCTTACCCCATAGCTTTAAGTCCCCTGAAAAGAGATCCGCTTGACCATTTAACAGGAAAAAGGAATCGTTATGGTGAAACCTACTTGAAATGAGTTTCAATTGACCTTCCTCTAAAGTTCCACGAGCCTCAGGAGACTCAAAGGAAAGGGTATGATTACCGATGGGAACAAGACCTCTCATAGTAGAAATACTTCCCTCGAGACGAAGCCCCTTTAGTAACTCTTTATAGTCCAACTCTTTTTTGTCTCTGGGTAGAAGAGCCCCATAAGTCAAGTCCTTAAAGGTTATTGTAGAAAAAGAGAGCCTATACTTTTCCAAAAAATTCTGAATTTCTGGTTTTAAACCACCATACTCTTCAATGAGGGAATAATGAAGTTCTCCGTCCTTAGCTTTGAATTGGAGAGAAAGGTTATTTATAGCAAAATTTCCCTCTAAGTCCGCAATATAACTCCTGCCATAGGTTAAGGTTAAGTTTTGAAAAGTTAATCTCTCTGGTTCGTAGGCAAGAGTGCCCTTCTTCCAGTAAATAAAATCTTTTAAAGGTGTAATTTTTAGACCCAGATCCTCTGCATTCAAAGCAACATAGGGCTGTAACTCCTCCAGTTTTCCTTGAAGACTGAGCTCACCTCTTATGGGTCCCTTTACCTCCCAATCCTTTAAAAAAGCAAGTTTATTGGTAATTTTAGGAAGGACTTTTTGCAAATGAGAGGCCTCCGCATCAAAGGTCCCCTTTAAATAGAGGGTCCTTTCAGTTTCGAAGGGGTTTAGATAAAATCTGGAAACATAAAGTTTGATTTGACCCTCTACTAGGGTCCAACCACGAAACTGAAAACTTCTATTTTCAAAACTAAGTTCGCCGTCAGTGTTAGTTAAGGTAAGCTTCTTTTCGGGTAGATAGAACTCTCCCTGAAAGATGTTTCCTTTTGCGGAAAAATTTTCAGGAGAAAAAAGCTTAACCAGAGTTGAAGCTCTGGACTCAAAAACAAGATCCCTTAGAAGCCCATTTTTTATTCTTTCCGAGAGTTTTTGAGCTAGCATTTCAGAAATACGAGGCAGTATCAGCTCCATTAAGTCAGACCATTTAAGTTCCGTAACCTTACTTTGTAAGCTGTATTGATCTTTGGTTTTAACTAAATGGAGCTCTCCGCTTATCTGAGGATATTTCATATCAATAGGGGCTAAAGAGAGTTGGTAGTCCTTACGGTTTCCCTGAAAAGTGCCTTGAAAAAAACCACAAACCAAGGGAGTCTCTCCTGCACCAAAAGCTATACAAGGAGCAGAACCCGTAAAACCTGCATAGACCTTACCTTTTTCTATAGTAAGCTCCCCATCAACATCAAAACTTGTTTTAGAAAGAGAGCTTACCTTTTGAATTTTGAGTTTAGCGAGATCGAAATTTTTAATACTTATGGAACTCTCTCCAAAATGACTATGGAAGTTATATCTAAGCTTTACCTCTAAAAGGGAAAAGGCATTCCCCTTAGCCTTACCGTGGATTAAAAGCTGGGGATATTTGTTATTTGCTTTAAGATTTAAACTTTCCAGTTTTAAGAAATTTCCCCTTTCAAGTTCATATTCAAAGGTAGCATTCCTTAGGTCAATAGAGAACTCAGAAAATCTTTTAAGAAGTGAATTAAGAAATTCTATCTTAATACGGGTGGGCTCCTCAGACCAATAAATTTTAAGATTAGGATTTTTTAAATAAATTGAGGAAGGATAAAAATCAAAGCTAAGAAATCTTTGCCAGTCAAAATCAACCCTACCTTTGGGAAGAAAAAACTCAAAATCTTTTCCTTTCACTGTCAGCCTTTCAATGTTAACTAACAATTTATATATATTTAAGTCAATTTTTTGGTAGTCTACACTGAGGTGAGCCCTGTTCCACAAAAAGGATTTTACCCTTTCCTTAATAAAGGGACTATTTACAAGGTATTCCAGATTAAAGGCTACCAGTGTTATCAAAAGAAAGAGTAATAAAAAAGACCCCAGAAAATAGAAAAGAAATCGTTTCATCGGTTTTATATTACCATTTTTTTGCCAATTGGAAAGCTAACTTAACCGCTTCGATAAAACTTGTAGGATCAGCTATTCCCTTACCTGCAATATCATAGGCAGTGCCATGAACTGGAGAGGTCCTGATTAAAGGAAGTCCCAAGGTAAGGTTTACGCCGTTTTTAAAGTGTAACATCTTAAAGGGAATCAAACCTTGATCGTGGTATAGAGATATCACAAAGTCAAATCTTCCTTGAATAGTCCAATAAAAGAGACTATCCGCTGGATAGGGACCGTGGAGGGGAATCCCTCTCTTCCTTGCTTCTGCAACTGCTGGTTTCAAAAGTTTTTCTTCTTCCTCTCCAAGAAGGCCCCCTTCTCCCGCATGGGGGTTTAACCCGCAAAGGGCTATTTTGACCTCCTCTGCAGACCCTTTTAGTTTTTTTAAGAATTCATAAGAAAGATGAGCCACTTCAAGTACTCTATTAATGGTTATTTCCTGTGGCACCTTTGTCAAGGGGATATGGGTTGTTAAAAGAGATAGCTTTAATTTTTTTCCATAAAAGGCCATAGCAAAGGTGTTAGCCTTCAGTTCATTAGCAAGCCACTCTGTGTGTCCCCTATAGGGTAAACCTACAATCTTTAACCCCTCTTTATTTATAGGAAGCGTAATAAGTCCTTTAATTCTCCCTTGGCAAGCATCCCTTAAAGCCATCTGAATATATCTAATCATAGCTTGATGGCTCTCTATTGTAGGATGACCTGGTCTGATATTTAGAGAGGAGAGATTATTGAGATGGATATTAGGGGGAAGAGTAAGGCGATAACGTTTTATTTCCTTTAGGATTAAAGCTTCATCTCCGTAGACTATAAATTGGCTCTTAAGTTTTTCTAAGAAAGGAAAGGCTTTAACAAGAACCTCTGGGTTGACCCCAGCAGGGTCACCCAGAGTTATGCCAAGCTTTATCATTTCATTTCTTCAAAATCCGCATCAATTACTTCTTCTCCACCTTTCTTTTCCCGCTGTTCTGTGCCTGTGGCACTTTGAGCTTTAGACCTATAAAGCATTTCCGCCAAACGATAAGAGGCTTGAGTAAGCTCATCACTTGCTCTCTTAATAGCGGTAATATCTTCTTTTTCCATACATTCTCTCAAATGTCTAATTTTTTCTTCAACTTCTCTTTTTAAATCCTCGGAGACCTTATCTCCCAATTCTCTCAAGGTCTTTTCTACAGAGTAAATTAGAGAATCTGCCTGATTCCTTGCCTCTGCAAGTTCCTTCTTTTTACGATCTTCCTCGGCAAACTGTTCTGCTTCTCTAAGGATTCTCTGAATTTCCTCCTCAGATAACCCAGAACTTGGCCTGACCACAATAGATTGTTCTTTACCAGTTCCAAGATCTTTGGCGGTTACATGTAGAATACCATCTGCATCAATATCAAAAGTTACTTCAATCTGGGGAACTCCTCGGGGTGCGGGGGGAATCCCCACCAGATCAAATTTAGCAATACTTTTGTTGTCTTTAGCTAAGGGCCTTTCTCCTTGTAAAACATGAATAGTAACCGCGGTCTGATTATCCGCAGCGGTGGTAAAGATCTGGCTTTTTCTGGTGGGAATAGTGGTGCCACGGGGGATTAACACTGTAAAAACTCCTCCTAAGGTCTCTATACCCAAAGATAGAGGCGTTACATCAAGAAGGAGCACATCCTTGACCTCTCCCTTTAGCACTCCTGCCTGAATAGAAGCACCCATAGCTACCACTTCATCGGGATTTACCCCTTTTACAGGCTCTTTTCCAAAGATTTCCTTGACCTTTTGCTGAACCCGAGGCATCCTGGTCATTCCACCAACGAGAATCACCTCACTTATGTCCCGAGGAGTAATACCGGCATCCTTCATAGCAATCCTACAAGGCTCCTCTAATTTGTTAATAAGATCCTCAACTAAAGCCTCAAGTTTTGCACGAGTAAGCTTTGTTACAAGATGTTTAGGCCCAGTGGCATCCGCAGTAATAAAAGGTAAGTTAATTTCAGTCTCTAAGGTGGAAGATAGCTCTATTTTGGCCTTTTCCGCTGCTTCTTTAAGCCTTTGCAAGGCCATTTTGTCTTTTCTCAAATCTATGCCGTGCTCCTTCTTAAATTCCTCTGCTACGTAATCTACAATTCTCATATCAAAATCTTCTCCACCAAGGAAGGTGTCTCCTGAGGTGGCCTTTACTTCAAAGACACCATCCCCTATTTCCAATATAGAAATATCAAAGGTGCCACCTCCAAGATCGAAGACCGCTATTAAACCCTCTTTTTTCTTTTCTAATCCATAGGCAAGGCAGGCAGCTGTTGGCTCATTTATGATGCGAATTACATTTAATCCCGCTATTCTTCCTGCATCCTTTGTAGCCTGTCTTTGAGTGTCGTCAAAATAAGCGGGAACTGTAATTACTACATCTGTCACCTGCTCACCAAGATATTCCTCTAAATCCTGCTTGATTTTTCTTAAGATCATAGCGGAGATTTCAGGAGGACTATATCTTTTACCCCTTATCTCCACATGGGCATCACCATTAGGTGCCTCAACAATCTTGTAAGGCACCTTTTTTCTCCATTCTTGCACCACAGGGTCATTAAATTTTCTACCCATAAGTCTCTTTATGCCAAAAATGGTATTTTCCGCATTTATTATTGCCTGTCTTTTGGCAGGAAGCCCCACTAATATCTCGCCACTCTCTTGAAAGGCTACAATTGAGGGAGTAGTGCGTCCACCCTCTCGGTTAGGTATAACCTTGGGCTCACCTCCCTCAAATATAGCTACACAGGAGTTAGTGGTTCCAAGATCAATGCCAACTACAGGTATTTTCTTAGCCATAGTTCTTACCTCCTTGAAAAGTTTTAATATTATTCCTGGCTTTCCTCTTCATTTGGGGATTCCTTAGAAGAAGTCTTAGGACTTCCCTGACAGACACAAACCAATGCAGGCCTGATAATTCTATCGTGGAGCTGATATCCCTTTTGAAAAACTTTAATTATACTTCCTTCGGGCACCTCTTCGTGAGGTTCCGCATGTATGGCCTCGTGAAAATGAGGATGAAAGGGGTCTCCAATTGTAGGTTCAAATTGCTTAAGCCCAAATTTCTCTAAAGTCTGCACTAAGACCTTTAAGGTCAATTCCACCCCTTGTTTAAGGGCTTCAATATTGTTACTTGTCTCAAAGGAGGTTAAAGCCATCTCTAAATTATCCACAGTTGGCAAAAGCTCTTTAAATACAGTTTCTAAAGCAAACTTGAAATATTCCTCTTTTTCTCTCTTAAAGGCTTTTTTGAGATTTTCCAATTCCGCAGCATATCTTAAAGCTCGATCCTTCCACTCCTTCAGCTCCTCTTCTAAAGAGGAAACCTTCTCCTCCTCCATCTTTAACCTCCTCCTAACCTTTACAAAGGACAGCTTTAGTTTTAACATAAATAATAAGATCAAACTATCTTTTTTCCAGTAGTTTTTTGAAGTATTATTGTAAAGAAATGCAATTAGAAAACTGGCAGATAAGGAAAATTGTTCTCAGGGCATTGGAAGAGGATTTACCCTTCGGGGATAGAACTTCCTCCCTTCTCATTCCTCCCTCTCTAAGGGGAAAGGCCTTTTTTTTAGCAAAGGAAAACTTAGTAATTTGTGGAGAATTTGTCGCAGAGATGGTATTTAAAGAAATTGATCCCGAGATTGAAATAGAGTGGCTTTTCCCAGAAGGAACTGAGGTGCCAGCAAAAACTAAATTTGGTTTCGTAAGAGGAAGGGTGGTCAGCCTTCTAAAAGGAGAAAGGGTAGCCCTAAACTTCTTACAACATCTCTCAGGAATAGCCACTAAGGTAAGAAAGATGTGTTCTGCCCTTATCAATACTCAAACCTTGTTGCTCGATACCAGAAAGACAATACCTGGCCTGAAGGTTCTTCAAAAATATGCAGTAAAAGTAGGAGGTGGAGCAAATCATCGGTTTTCTCTCTCGGATGGCATTTTAATCAAAGATAATCATATTAAAGCCTTAGGAGGTTTAGGTAAAGTCTTAGAAAAACTCTCCAAAATTCCTGATATGTTAAAAGTTGAACTCGAAGTGAAAAACTTAGAGGAACTTGACTTACTCTTAAATAGTGACTCCAGAGTTGATAGAGTGCTTTTGGATAACTTCACTCCAGAGGAGGTAAAGATAGCCTTACAAAAGATAAAAGAAAAAAAACCTCTCCTCGAAGTAGAAGTCTCCGGGGGGATTACTGAGGAAAATTTAGAGGTATTTGCCTCCCTTGGGGTAGACTACATCTCCTCTGGTGCTTTGACCCACAGCGTAAAGGCTGTAGACATTAGCTTTAAAATTGAAGAGACTTGGGAGTAAATTTTTTATAAGGGGGCAAGAGCCCCCGAATTTTAGTTATGAATTATAGCTGTCCAGCAAAGGCCTTTTCTAAAGGAGGAATTACCTGTTTCTTTCTACTCATTACCCCTTCTAACCACATACCCTTTCCTTCAATTTTCTTCCCAAAGGCCTTTTCAATAATGGTAGGCTCATCACTTACTACGAATAGCTCTGTTCCCTCTTTCATTATGTCAGTAAGCATAAAAACGATGCTATGATAATTGCCTTCCTCTTTCATCTTCACAAGTTCATTATAAATTTCATCCTTTCTTCCCTCAATGAGAGAGAGATCTATAACTTCTATTTGTCCCGCACCTACTTTTTTACCACTCATATTGTAGTCCTTATAGTCTCTCATTATAATCTCTCTCACACTCATACCACTTACATCGGACAACTTTGATTTGACCTCAATACCAAACTTTACTAAGTCTTCAATGCCAGCAATCTTTGCTAAGGCCTCTCCTGCTATTTTGTCCATGGGAGTAGTAGTTGCAGATTTAAAAATTACGGTATCGCTTAAGATAGCAGAAAGCATTATGGAAGCTATATTCTTGGGAATCTCTACTCCGGTAGTATCGTATAGATATTTAAGCGTAGTTGCGGAACAGCCTACAGGAAAGTTTACGAAGCAAATGGGATTAGGAGTAGTAACATCACCAATCTTGTGATGATCAACCACCGCAACGATTTCTGCCTGATTAAGGTTATCTACACTTTGAACTACATCGCTATGATCAACAAGGGCTATCTTTTTGCCTGCTCCATCAGTCATCATCTCAGGCACAGAAAAACCAAATTTTTCTAACACAAATTTTGTCTCCGCATTAGGCTCACCCTGCCTTACAGGAATGGCTTCCAATTCAGGCATTTTCATCTGAGCAAGTATTCCCTTTTTCTTCCACTCATTCCAAAGATAGGCAAAGGCAATTGCGGAACAGATGGAATCGGTGTCTGGATTTTTATGCCCAACTACATAAAGAACCTCACCAGCCATTTTACACCTCCTCGTCGTGGTTTTTGAAAATTTTACTAATCAACAATAAGTTGTCAAGAGTATGTATATAAGTCCATAGGATTTGGGACTGATGGGAATTCTCGTTAAATTTATAACAAACCCACTCCAGAAGTGATACATTCCCAAGCCCACTTTGCACCCTCTCCGTATTATACCATATCAAGTTCCTCATAAGCTCCCTATACTCA
>JANXCE010000025.1 GCA_025059715.1 Caldimicrobium sp. | reverse complement strand
GATGCATCTTTGATTGCTTCAAGTCTTTGCAGCATTTTTAAGTCTTTGATGGGAGAAGGGGTTAGTGAGAAGCTAAAAAGATCTTGAACTTATGCACCCCCGAGAGGGCTTGAACCTCTTGTAACTATCTCTTAGATATACTTATAAATATAAACTTTGAAAGATAGATTAAATTAATGACGCTAAAAAAAACGACTATTAATCTGAAGAGTGTAGGCCAAAGGCTATTTCTAAGAAAACAAATTTAAAAATTAATAAATTTTGCGTCTTATAGATCTTTTTAACTTTTAGAGAGACCCAAAGCAACTTAGAAGAATTAGCTATTCCCCTCTAAAGAGCAAGTAAATTCCCAGCACAATTAAAAGTGTCCCTATGAGTTTGGAAGAAGTTATGGGTTCTTTCAGAAATATCATCGCTAAAAAGGTCACCACAAGAGGATAAGTAGCTGTTAAGGGAACAGCTTGTGAGGCATAATGGGTTTTTAGTAAAGAGAAGTAAAAAAGCATGCCTAAGAAACCAGCGGTAATTCCACTAAGAGAGAGATAGAAAATATCTTTATAATTTAAGAATTTAAATTTTTCCAATTGTCCAGTAAAGAGTATAAACAAGACTACAGCAATTAATGCGGATATAGTCCTTATACAAAGACCTATAAGGGGATCTACATTTTTTAGTCCTATTTTTTCTAAAATAGGACTAATTCCCCAAAAAAAGACAGTTGCTATCCAAAGAAGTAAAGTTTTTTGATCCATAGTTTAAAATTTAATACTCCAAAGTTTTATTACAAGATAGGACCTAAATTAACTTGTCATTTAAAAAAAATTATCTAAAATTGGGGATTAAATTTTGGTAGATGGAGTTAGATCCCATGACAATTAAAAGGCTTACTTTAGAAGATCTTTTGATCTTGAAACCTTATACTGAAGGCACGGAGAATATCGAGGGAGAAGAACTTTTTCCCCATCAAGAACGTTTAAAAAAAGCCTTTGATCTGGCACTTAAGATTACAGATGAGGGTTATAATGTTTACGTATGTGGTCCAAGAGGTATCGGGAGAACAAGATATACCCTTAAAAGGGTTCAAGAAGTTGCCAAAAACTTTCCTACACCTCCTGATGTTTGTTATGTAAGTAACTTTGATGATCCTGGAAAACCAAAGTGTTTTTTAGTTCCTGCTGGTTGGGGAAAAAAAATTGAAGAGGGCATAGAAGAAGCCTTAAATTTCCTAAAAAGAGAAACTTTTAAGGCCTTTGAAGGAAAGGAATATGAAGAGGAGTTGGCTCAGTTAACGAAGGCAATAGATGCCAAAAGAGAAAGGCTATTTAATGAATTACAAGAAAAAGCTAAAGAGCACAAATTGGTGGTTTTATTTGGTCCTCAAGGTGTAAAAATACTCCCTCAATTTAGAATAGATTCCACTCTTCCAGAGGAAGAGCTTTTCAAAGATCCTCAACTTAGAGAAGAGTATCAAAAGAACTTGATTCAATTTGAGCCCATTTTTAGAGATTACATGAGAAGATTGAGGGAACTCGATAGTGAATTTGGAGAGGCACTTTTTAAACTTAGGGATCAAATTGCCGAAAAGCTTGTCGTTAGAGCCTTTCAAAAATTAGAGGAAGAACTTGCCTCTCTTGAAGACTTTAAAAACTACCTTTCTCAACTTAAGAGGGAGATTGTGAAGAACATTCACTTATTCATTGAATGGGAGAAAGCCAAGGGTAACCTTGTGGTTCAGAATACTCTTAATAGAGCTCTTAATGTCTTTAGAATCAACCTCTTGGTTGATAATTCTCAAACTGAAGGTGCACCAGTCATTTACGAAAAAGTTCCTACCCTTAAGGGTTTGTTTGGTCAAATTAATTACCGTGCGGAGATGGGAATACTTTATGCGGATCACTTAAGTCTCACTGCCGGCAGTCTTCACAAAGCCAATGGGGGATTTTTGATAATTGACCTTTGGGAAATATTAAAAAATCCCTATATTTGGATTATTCTAAAAAGAACCCTTCTCCATAAGAAGCTTTATCTGATGGGAGGTATGATGGAGGAGATCCCTGTTCCTCATGTAGGTCTTTTACCCGAACCTATGCCCTTCCAAACAAAGGTTTTCCTAATTGGTGAGCCCTTTCTTTACTATCTACTTTCCACTTATGATGAAGAGTTTAATGAGCTTTTTAAAGTTAAAGCGGAATTTGATCCTCTCTTGCCCTTAGATGAGAACACCATTCAAACCTTTCCTAAAATAATAAAAAAAATCCTCCAAGAAGAGGGATTGAAGGATTTAGAGAGTTGTGCTCTAAACGAACTTATTAAATATGTTATTCAAGAGGCTAATAGTAAGAAAAAAATTCGTTTAATATACGAAGAGGTAAAAAGTGTATTAAAAGAAGCAAATATTATTGCCTCTCAAGAAAAAATTCTTAAAGAGGACATCCAAAAAGCTCTTAAGGAAAAAATTTTTAGGGTTAATCTTATTGAAGAAAAGATTAGAGAATATATAAAAGAAGGAAAAATTCTTATTTCTGTTGAGGGGAAAAGGGTAGGGCAAGTTAATGGCCTAAGTGTAATTGATTTAGGAGATTACTCCTTTGGTAAACCCTCACGAATAACTGCCTCCGTGTATCCGGGCTCTAAAGGAGTTATAAACATAGAGAGAGAAATAGAAATGAGTGGGCCCATTCACTCCAAAGGGGTTTTAACCCTTACTTCTTACTTGTTTCATAAATATAGTGAAAAATTTCCTATACAGCTCTCTTGCACTATAACCTTTGAGCAGGCCTACGAACCAGTGGAGGGAGATAGTGCCTCCTGTGCGGAACTGATAGCAATATTATCTGCTATTGCGCAAGTTCCTATAAATCAAGCTTTAGCTATAACAGGTTCCATTGATCAATTCGGGAATGTGCAACCTGTGGGAGGCATAAAGGAAAAAGTAGAAGGCTTCTATAAAGTTTGTAAAATACTAAATTTTACTGGAAAACAAGGCATTATTATACCAAAACAAAATATAGATAATCTTCTTTTGGAAGACGAAATTTTGGAAGATGTTAAGAATAATAAATTTTCCATTTATGCGGTAGATACTATAGATGATGTAATTGAACTTATGACCGGAGTTAAGGCTTCAATCTTTCACAAAAAAGTTTTAGCTAATCTTAAAAAATTTTACGAAATGACTAAGGAATTCCCTAAGAGAGGGAAAAAGAAGAAAATAAAGAGCAAAACCTAAAAATCATCTTCTTCTCAATACCCTCTTATCGCCTACTCTGAGAGTTACCTTTTCCTTATCTAAATATTCAAGAATAGGAATAATATATTTCCTGCTCACTCCTTCTCCTATTAATTTTCGGAAATCATTTATTGAAAGCTCTTTATTATCCTTAAAATACTCTCTAACTTTTTCTTCAACTTCCTTTAATACACTGCGATGAAAAATTAACTTATCAGTAAGTTTTATTAGTATACCCTCTCTCAATAGAGTTTTTAAAACCTCTAATACCGCTTTATAGTCTTTCCCTGATTCCATTAAGATTTCCTCATAATCTCTTGGAGTTATTCCCTCTTTTAAGAATTTTTCTTCTAATTCTTTTTTAAATTTTTGAAAAGATGCAGAAAAATCTTTTTTATATTGAGAATGAATGTAGAGTTCCTTTTCTTTTAAAATTTTGCCTTCTTCTACGAGATCATAAAGAGCTTTTTCAAAGAGAATGATGTTAAGTTCAGGGGATAGTCTACTTTTAAGAAATTCTTTGGTTAATCCCGGACTAAAGGGATTACTTTCGTGAAATTTTCTAAGTTTCTCCATAATATCATCTTTAAGTCTTATCAAGGCTTTATTTGAAAAATAATGTATCTCATCCCCGGTCCTTAGAGGTAGAATTTCCTCCCTTAATTCCTCCAATAGATTCTTTAATTTTTCTCCGAAAATGGAAGTATGAATCTCTAATTCCTTAAGGGAAATACCAAAGAGATCTCTCTTTTGTATGTAATGTCTTAAAAGCTTTTTAGGATCGGAGGTAAGTAATTCTCTTAAGTCCTTCTTTTCCAGAGGTTGAGATCTTTTTCTTTTTATACTTAATGGGTTTAAAATAAAACCACCTGCGACAGTTTTATTAGTCCCGCCTCTTCTTAAGATAAAATGATCGCCCCTCCATACACATACTGGCTTGCTTAGGAAAAGTTGGGCCACATCCTCTTCACCAGCAGAAAGGGTATCTCTGCTAAATAGGATCACTTTTCCTGAAACTTCTGAGGTTCCTATATACAAGAGTAAAGTTTCCATATTTTTGAGAGGAGGCTCAGTGTCTTTGAGAACTTTAATGAACACATCAAGCCATAGAGAAGGTTCTAAACATCCTTTATCCGCAATTACATTACCTCGAAAAATCTCTTCTTTGTCTATTCCTGTGATATTTAAGGCAACACGCATGCCTGCTTGGGCTATCGTAAGTGGTGTGCCGTGAACATGGATGTTTCTCACTTTCACTAACTTCTTGTGGGGATAGACCATCAATTCCTGATTCAAGGTGACCTTTCCAGAAAGTGATGTCCCCCTAACCACTAAGCCAAAACCTTTAATGGTGAATACTCCATCAATTGGAAGCCTAAAGGGCTGGTCTATATCTCTAAGGGCTACTTGTTGTGCTTTATAATCTAATATCTTAATCAGCTCTTCTTTTCCTTGTAAAGTTATGGCAGAGAAGGGTATAATGGGTGCCCCCTCTAAGAAGCTTCCTTTGAGAAAATTCTTAACCTCTTCCTGTATAAATTCAAGCCATTCTTTATCTACAAGATCTATTTTTGTTAAAACTATTAATCCCTCTTTAATGCCCAAAAGTTCACAAATTTCAAGATGTTCTTTTGTTTGAGGCATAATACCTTCATCAGCTGCAATAACTAAAAGCACTAAATCAATACCTGAAGCTCCGGCCACCATATTGCGAATAAATCTCTCGTGACCAGGCACATCCACGATACTTACATGAATCCCAGAGGGAAGAATTAAATTGGCAAATCCTATATCAATAGTGATACCCCGTTCTTTTTCTTCTTTAAGCCTGTCTGTATCCACACCTGTTAAAGCCTTAACTAAAGAGGTTTTGCCGTGGTCGATATGTCCTGCTGTTCCGACAATAACACTTCTTGGAGGGTGAAGCATGTTTAAGCTAAATGAGTAAAATCACCATAGAGATTAAAGTAAAAAGTAAGTTTGCTGAGTAAACTTAACCTATTTTTTTGGATATCCTCTCGTTCAACCATAACAAACACTTTATCAAAAAAAGAATCGATAAGAGGCTTGAAAGTTAATAAATTTTCAAGATATAACTTAAATTCCTTGTGTTTGTATAAGTTTTGAAGAATATCTGTTTTTTTCTGCAATTCTTCAAAAAGATTTCTCTCCTCGGAAAATTCAAAAAGTTCTTGGTTTATTTCAGGTAAAGCCAAAGTATCTATATTCTTTAAAATTTGGGTAACCCTTTTAAAAAGGATACTCAGTTCTTTAAAGTCTTTAGTCTCGTATATCTCTCGCAAAGCTAATAATTTTTGATACATAATGTAGGGATCTAAGGGTTGGTCTAAAATTACATAAATGAAGTTTTTAGAAAAACCTAGAGCTAGAAATTCACCTTCAAGTCTTTTTTTCATAAAGTCTAATATTTCTTCAAGAGCTCTTTTATTTCTTAAGAATTTTGCCTCTTCCAGAAGGGAAAGCCCATAAGCAAAAATTTCCTCCAATCTCAATGAAAGTTCCCTTTCAAGGAGAATCTTGATTATACCATAGCCTGCCCGTCTTAGGGCATAGGGATCCCCCTCTCCAGTAATTTTTTCTCCAGAACCAATGAGTGCACAGAGGTGATCAATTTTGTCTGCCAAGGATAAAATGATACCATAGGGTGTCTCTGGATATCTCTCCTCTTTAGGAGAGGGTAGATATTGTTCATATATTGATGGCGCTATTTCTTTTTCACCTTCTAAGATTAAATAATGAGAACCCATGTAACCCTGAAGACTGGGAAACTCTTTGACCACCTCGGTAGCTAAATCTGCTTTGGCATAAAAACAACTCTTCTCCACATTTTCCTGGCTGAGATCAGGAAATAGTATATCTCTAAGTTTGTGGCCTAATTTGATAAGTCTTTGGGTTTTGTCATAAAGAGTGCCACATTTGACATGATAAGTTATGCCCTTCAATCTCTCAACAAAATTCTTCAGGGGTTCTTTAAGATCCCTTTGATAATAAAAAAGGGCATCTTCCAACCGGGCTTTAGCCACTCTTTCGTGACCTTCTTTGACTATCGCTTCATCCTTAGGTTTATTGTTATTCACCGCAACAAAGTATGGTAAGAGTTTACCTTGCGAATCTTTTATTATAAAATATCTTTGATGTTCCTGTAAAGCGGTTGAAACGAGTGGCGGCGGTAGGGTTAAAAATTGTTCTGAATAAGCTCCTACCAATGGAAAGGGGAATTCAACTAAGTTAGCATTCTCTTTAAGAAGCTCAGGTTCAATTTCTGGATGTCCATAAGGTGAGGCAACTTCATATATTCTCTTTTCAGTTTCGCTAATTCTCTCTTTTAAATCTACGATGACATAATTTTTATAGAGCAGCTCCTTATAGTAATTCCAATCACTCTTCGGTATTATCAGTTTTTGAGGAGCGAGAAATCTATGGCCAAAAGTAAAATTATTACTCTCTACTCCAGCTATCTTTAAAGGTATTATTTCTTCATCGTAGAGGGCTAAAATCCATCTAATTGGTCTTGCAAAGTAGAATTCATAATTACCCCAGCGCATGCTTTTTGGAAAGGAAATACTCTGAAGAATTTTTAAAAGTAGCTCAGGTAAAAGTTCTTTAGTAGCTTTTCCTATAATAATTCGTTTGGCGCATATGTATCTACCTCTGGAGGTTTCTCTAATAAAAAGTTGCTCTAAGGATAGATTGTATTTTCTGATAAATCCTAAGAGCGCAGAAGTAGGATTACCCTCTTTATCATAGGCAACTTGATAGGAGGGACCTAAGATTTCTTCCTCTTTGTCTTCTTGCTTCTCTTGTAAGTTTTTTACAAAGAGAACAAGCCTTTTACAAGTT
This sequence comes from Caldimicrobium sp., assembly GCA_025059715.1. GTDB lineage: Bacteria > Desulfobacterota > Thermodesulfobacteria > Thermodesulfobacteriales > Thermodesulfobacteriaceae > Caldimicrobium. The sequence goes on along the minus strand of JANXCE010000025.1, from coordinate 20,954 downwards.
CCGGCAGAGATTATCTCGTCGTAGTTCAATTGGAGGTCTTGAAAGAGTTTTTCAGCAATTTCCTTTATCTCCTTTATAGCAGGTTCTATAAATCTTGCAGGTAATTCCTCGGTCCCAACTTCAAAGAGTAGATTTTTCATGAAGAGCCCTTAAGCCAAGTTTCAGCTACTCTTTTAGCTAAAGCTCTAACTCTAGCAATATAATTAGCTCTCTCTATAGGTGAAATTGCTCCTCGGGCATCAAGCAAGTTAAAGGTGTGAGAGCACTTTAATACATAATCATAACTGGGAAGCGCTAAGCCTACTTCTAAAAGATTCTTTGCCTCTTTTTCGTAAATATCAAATAGAGTTCTCAAAATTTCAACATCTGCCTTTTCAAAATTATAAATGGAGCCTTCAATCTCACCCCTAAGGTGGAGATCTCCGTAAGTAACTCCTTGATTCCATTTGATTTCAAAGACATTATCAACTCCTTGCAGATACATGGTAAGCCTTTCTAAACCATAGGTAATTTCTACTGTTATTGGTCTACATTCTAAGCCTCCTATTTGTTGAAAATAGGTAAACTGGGTGATTTCCATACCATCAAGCCACACTTCCCAGCCTAAACCCCAGGCACCAAGGGTAGGGGATTCCCAGTCATCCTCAACAAAACGAATGTCATGTTCTGAGGGATCTATCCCTAAGCTTTTGAGACTGTCTAAATACAATTCTTGTATGTTATCGGGAGAGGGTTTTATAATAACCTGATATTGATAATAGTGTTGAAGTCTATTGGGGTTTTCTCCATATCTTCCATCTGTAGGCCTCCGAGAGGGAGCTACATAGGCACAAGCCCAGGGTTTCTCCCCTAAGGCTCTAAAAAATGTGCCAGGATGAAAGGTTCCTGCACCTGATTCTACATCATAGGGCTGTAAAATTATACATCCCTGCTCGCTCCAAAACTGGTGTAATTTGGAAATAACATCCTGGAAAAACACTTTCTTCCTCTTACACCAGGAGAATTTGACTTTCACCCTCAAGAATTTTCTCTACTTGACCTAAGACATAGGCACTCTCTCCAAGAGCCCTCAAAAAGGTATTCACATCGTCCACAGAGGATCTATCCACAATCAAAATCATTCCAATGCCACAGTTGAACACATGATACATTTCATTTTCAGAGATTTTACCAAGGTCTTGAATATATTTAAAGATAGGGGGCCATTCCCATGCCCTTTTCTCTATTACCACTTTACAATTTTTAGGTAAAATCCTCGGAATATTATCAAAAAACCCTCCTCCTGTAATGTGAGCTACCCCCTTGATCTTTAAATTTTTGTTCATAAGCGTGAGTATGCTTGTTACGTAAATCTTAGTCGGAATAAGGAGTGCCTCCCCTAAAGGGACCCCAAGCTCCGGAGGAATATAATCGAGAGATAACTTTTGCTCGTCAAAGATGATTTTTCTCACCAATGAGAAACCATTGCTGTGGAGACCACTTGAACTAATACCTATCACTATATCACCAAAGGAGATCTCCGAGCCATCTATCAATTTTTCTCTATCTACTAAACCTACTACAAATCCAGCCAAATCATATTCCTTTTCTCCATACATTCCTGGCATTTCCGCTGTCTCACCACCCAGAAGCACACATTGAGCCTGTGCACAGCCCTCCACAATACCCTCAATTAGTTCTGTAAAGGTCTTTTCATTAAATCTTCCCATGGCAATATAATCCAAAAAGAATAGTGGTTTGGCTCCACAGGTAATGATATCATTAACACACATAGCAACTAAATCAATTCCAATACCTTTATGTTTATCAGCCATTATAGCTATTTTAATCTTAGTTCCTACACCATCTGTCGAGGCAACTAAAAGGGGGTTCTTGTAATTTGAGACATCTAATGAAAAAAGTCCAGCATATCCACCAATAGAAGAAAGAACATTCCTTTGGCTAATCCTCTGGGTCCTATCTTTGATTATCTCTACAAGCTGGGTGGCTTTTTCTAAATCCACTCCTGCTTCTTTATATCTCTCCGCTTTATACATTTTCTCTCACCCTGGTAATATAGAGTCTAAAATTCAAAGCCATTATTTTATCTCAGGTTAAAACAATTACAAGATTTATGTTTTTTATCTTGGTTAAAAATCAATCTATGATAAAATTTCTCCTATGGCAAAGGAGAGAAAACCTTTCCCTTTAGAAGTGCCTTTAGAAGAAAGAAAAACTTTGCTTAAATATTTGGAAGATAGATTCGGTTTTTGTCCAGAACTCTTGGATTCTTACTTAATCTTAAAGGGAGTTCATAACTACTGGCTCTTTCCTCAAACTAAGGACCTTGAAGCCCTAAAAAAACTCCAGCCCGAAGTCGTAGGGCTTCTGTTTATGAGAAGAATTTCTCATTATCTTAAACCAACCTCTGCCTTTTTGCAACGATTTGGCTACTATGCCACAAAAAACATAGTCACTCTTGACGAAGAGAAAATACAATCCCTTCTTAGTAATAGATACTTAGAAATACTGCTTCCTTTAGAACCTGGTTATGTGATCTTAAGAGATAAGCATTGGATATTAGGCTGTGGTCTCTATATTAATGGAAAGCTTTTTTCCTATTTAGAAACTAGATTGATTAAATCTTTAGCTTCAACTTAACTTACTTTAAACAAGGAATTTCAACGAACAGATTGGCTTCACTTTTAAGAATATCCACTTTCAGCCAAAATTTGTTTGGCCATAACTTTCTCCCTTAAATTTATCTTTCAGAGACTTAAATTTTCTTACCTTACCAGAGATAGGGGCCCTTATTGGTAATCCCGGAGGTATCTTTTTATTATATTTTCCAAGGGTTGAGATATCTCCACTTATTAAATTCCACCACCTAAGGCTTTTATTAAATATAGCTGTTTTTTAAGTCTTTCTCCCTTTAGGGTTTCTAACTCCAAGAGGGCTAAAAGAAGCTGTCGTTCGCTATCAATAACATGGAGATAACTTATTAACCCTTTTTCATATTTAAGCTTGTTTAGTGATAGAAGTTCCTCTAAAGTCTTAATTTTTCTCTCCGTGTCTTGAAGTTTTTTTTCAATAGTTTCAAGTTCATTTAAAGCAGCACTTACCTCAAAAAAGGCATTTTTTACCGTTTTAACATATTGATATAAAGCTTCTTTTCTTTGTATTTCCTTTAATTCTACTTGTGTTTTTCTTCTACCAAAATCTAAGGCTATACCCGAGAGAATTCCAGCCAAATTCCAGTAACTAGCACTGGCTTTTATAAGATTGGCTAACTCTATGCTCTGAAAACCTAAGGCAGAAGTTAAGTAAATCCTGGGAAAATATTCCGCTTTTGCCACCGCTATCTCATATTCATGAGCCCTCAAGAGATTTTCCGCTTGTATTATGTCAGGTCTTCTCTCTAACACTTGCGAAGGCAATAGAGCTGGTATGGTTAATGGGGGAGGTAACTTTGCTTCAACTGAGGGTTTATTCTGAAAAAGAAGTTTTGGTTCATACCCTAAAAGTAAGGCAAGGATATCTCGATAAAGCTCCCTCTCTCCTTTCAAAGTTTCCAGCAATAATAGGGTATTTTCCCACTCCGCTTGGGCTTGAAGAACTGCCCAGTTATCTAATAGTCCACTATCTCTCTGTTTTCTTCTAAAATCATAAATCTCCCATTGTTTTTTGGAAAAATTTTCTGCAATTTTAATTTTCTGTTCTGTAACAATTAATCCTATGTAATTACTTATAAAGTTAGTTATTAGCGATAACTCAAGGGCCTTTTTGCCAGCTAAAGTTGCGAGATATTGATGAATTTGAGCTTTTTCTAAGTTTCCTAATCGATTAAATAGATCAATTTCATAGTTAACCAAAAGGTTTAATTGATGATGTGATAAGGTTTTTCCAGGGCTTGGATTGAGAGTTTCTTCAGAATAATGTTCTCTTTTAAACTGCATTCCATAGCTTATTATTGGCCATCTTTCTCTCTCCACATAAGTTAATTTTTTGAACACTTGTTCTAATTTTGTAGAAGCTATAAGTATATCATCATTATTTTTCAATAATTCTTCTATAAATTTATTCAATTGTTGATCTCCAAAATCTTCCCAAAATCTCTCTTTGATTTCTCCAGCTAAGGTTAGACGAGTAGGAAACTTATCAGGTAGAGATAAGGTAGGATATTTATGTTCCACTTTAACAGAGCAGGAAGTTAAAAAAAACATACCTACTACTATTAAAAGAAGTAGCCAAGATCTCTTTACAGAAGAGAGGTTTATAGTTGTAATTTTCTTTATCAAATAATACAAAAGGGGTATAAAAAAAATTCCTATTAAAGTTGCTAAAAGCATTCCACCTACCACAGTCCAACCAATCACGTTTCTACTCGCAGAACCAGCACCACTACTTAAGGCTAAAGGTATAGCACCTGCTATAAAGGCAAAGGAAGTCATAACAATAGGTCTGAATCTTAAGCGAGCCCCCTCTAAGGTTGCGGAGATCAAATCCATACCTCTTTTAAATCGCTCTTCTGCAAATTCAACAATTAAGATAGCATTTTTAGCGGAAAGCCCAATTAGGGTAATTAGGCCTACTTGGAAATAGATATCATTTTGGAGTTTAAAAATATTTAAAGTTAGAGCTGCACCAAGTATGGCAAAGGGAATAGACAACATTACTGCTAAGGGCGCACTCCAACTTTCATAAAGAGCGACTAAGATTAAATATACAAAAACAACCGCATAAAGCAGATTTAGGGAACTCTTCTCTTTGACTCTTAGTTCTTGTAAGCTTGCTCCTGCAAAGGAAATAGTGTAGCCCTCTGGTAGAACTTTTTTAGCTACTTCGATGATAGCATTTAGGGCCTCCCCGGAGGAATATCCTGGCTTTGCCTCACCTAAAATCTTAGAGGAAGTAAACATATTAAAGCGCTCTAATACTAAGGTATCAGAGGTTCGCTCAATCTTTATTAGGTTGCTCAAGGGTATCATGGTTCCCTGTTTATTTTTTACAAAAATTTTACTATAATCAGTAAGCTCGTTTCTATAGGCCCCTTCTGCTTGAAGATAAATCCTATAAACCCTTCCATAGAGGTTAAAGTCATTAACATAACTTGCTCCAGAGGTCATAGCCAAAGCTTTGTATACATCCTCCACTTCAACACCATATGCGTAGGCTTTTTCCCGATCTACCTTGATAGAATAGTAAGGCACTCGGGGATCAAAATTAGTTCTAACTGCAAAAAGTTCTGGCCTTCTATTTGCTTCCATGATAAGATTCTGGGTAACCTCATGGAGTGCCTGTGTCCCTCTGTTCAATCGGTCTTGGATGTAAAGTTCAAAACCTCCGGTTCTTCCCAGCCCCATTATGGGAGGAGGGTTAACAACAAAGATAAGGGCCTCCTTTTCTTTACGAAGATCTCTGGATAACCTCTGAGCTAAGGAAAATGAGCTTTGTTCTTTTTTAGGTCTATGGCCCCACTCATAGAGGCCAATAAAACCCCCTGCTGAATCAGTCCTTAAAGTTAGGCCCTGAAAATCAAGTCCTGATATAGCTACGTATCTCTCTATTTCAGGTGTTTTCAGAAAAAGCTCTTCCACTCTACTTACAAGCTCCTCTGTTCTCTTTAACGAAGAACCTGGAGGAAGGGAAGCAAACCAAAGAAGGGCACTTTTATCCTCTAAAGGAACAAGCCCTGTGGGTAATCGTTTGTAGGTTAGGTATGTAAGAGGAAAAGTCAACAGGAAAAGACTGGCAAAAAGTAAGGGTCTCTTTAGTATAAAATTCACATTACGAACAAAGCTTTTTCGTGCTAATTCAAAGAAGTCCTGAAAAACTTTGATAGGCAGTAAAGGCTCTTTTTCTCTTTCCTTAAGTATATAGGCACAAAGTGCAGGAGTTAAGGTGAGTGCTACTAAGCCTGAAAGAATCATAGAGGTTGCAATAGTGATGGCAAACTGCTGATAGAATCTTCCAGTAAAACCACCTACAAAGGAGGCTGGAATAAATACCGCAGACAAAACGAGCACAATAGCTATAACTGGAGAAGAAATCTCTTCCATAGCCTTTAGGCTTGCCTCTCTGGGAGGTAAGCCCTCTTCTCGCATTATTCTCTCTACATTTTCTATAACAATAATAGCATCGTCTACTACTAAACCTATAGCTAATATTAGTCCAAAGAGGGTTAAAAGATTAATGGAAAAACCAAGAGCATACATTACTGCAAAAGTCCCTAAAATGGAGACCGGTATAGCTAAAACAGGTATTAGGGTTGCTCTTACATGACCAAGAAAGAGAAAAATAACAAAGATTACTAATAAAACTGCCAAGAGAAGAGTGAAAATAACTTCCTTTACCGACTCTTTAATATAAATTGTGGGATCATAGGGAAAATAGTATTTAATATCTGGAGGTAATCTAAGTTTTAGTTCTGCTAATAGTTTATCAAGTCTATCTGAGACCTCTAAGGCGTTAGCTCCAGTAGAGAGAAATATACCCACCGGGATAACAGGTTGTTTTTTAAAAAAGGAATTTCTACTAAAGGTTTCTGAGGAGAGTTCAATCTTTGCCACATCCTTTAACCTTAAAACCGCTCCATCTGGCAATTCCTTTAAAATAATGTTTTGAAATTGAGATATACTCTCAAACCGTGGCTCTCCTTTAACAGAAAAGGTAAAATAGTTTCTCTCCGAAAGGGGTTCTCCCCCTAATACGCCAGCACTGAATTGTTGATTTTGTTTAGTAATAGCCTGATAAACCTCTACTGGACTAAGCTTATAGTGATATAATTTATCTGGAGACAACCATACCCGAATAGAGTATCTCTTTTCATCAAAGACTATAACATCTCCCACCCCGGGTATTCTCTTAATTTCATCAACTATATTAAGAATAATATAGTTTGACAAATCAATGGGATCCCTAACTTTGCCTTCAGAATAAAAGGCTATTACCTTTAAAAAATCAGGACTTCTCTCTCTTACCATAACACCCTGTCTTCTTACCTCCTCGGGAAGTCTTGGTAACACTAATTGAATTCTGTTATTTACATCCATTTTAGCTATGTTGGGATCGGTGCCTACTTCAAAGAACACGTTTAAAGTGTAAACCCCACTTGACGAAGAGGCACTCACCATGTAAAGCATATTTTCTACACCATTTATTGCCTCCTCTATAGGTGCAGCCACAGCCTTAGCAATGGTCTCACTGTCAGTCCCAGGATAATTTATTGTTACTGTAATCTGAGGGGGCGTAATAGTTGGATACTCCTTCACAGGGAGAACTTGAAGAGCTATAATTCCCAGCAAGACAATTATGACTGAAATTACAATGGCAGCTTTAGGCCGTGCTATAAAGAAGGAGGAAATCATGGCTGTTCCTCTAAAACTTTTTCAATCTTTACTGGTATATCTTGCCTTAGTCTAACTAAATTATCTGCAACGATTAAATCTCCTGGCTTTAATCCACTGTCAACCACATAATAGTCTTTGTAAGTGGTAAAGATTTTAATTGGTTTGATCTTGGTTTTATTATCTTCTACACTGAAAACATAGCTACCCCTTGGACTATCCATAACCATTTTTTGAGGCACCAGCAAAGCTTTTTGAGGAAAACCCTTAATTCTCACCCTTAAGAACATCTCGGGTAGGAATTTCCCTTGCTTATTATCAAAAAGTGCTTTTACTTTTAAAGAGGAAGTCTCATCAAATTTGGAATCTACAAAAGATAAAGTAGCAACTTCTTTAGTGGGGGAGGCTTCATAAACTATCTCCACTTTTTTACCAAGGAGCCTTCTCACATTATCTCTAACCCCTAAGAGAACTAAATCTTTTTCTGGTATGGCAAATTCAATTTCCAAGGGCTTAATTTGAAGTATATTAGTTATAATAGTGCCAGGACTAACTAAATTACCTGCATCTATTAGTTTTTTACCTATAAGTCCCTCTATTTCTGCTCTGATTTCAGTGTATTTTAAATTGAGATCCGCTTGAGCTAAAAGACTTTGGGCTTCCTTTACTTTTGCTTTTGCCATTTCCAAATCATAATGAGCCTTATCCTTTTCTGCTTCACTAACTAATTTATCTTTAAAGGCCTCTGACATCCTTTTCCAATCCTTTTCCGCTCTCATAAGTTCCGCTTGTGCTTTTTCTAACTGGGCCTTAGCCTGTTCATAAGAAATTCTATAAGGATCCTTTTCAATGGTAGCTAATAGAGCCCCTTTTTTTACATAACTTCCCTCTTTGAACATAATTTCTTGCAGTATACCACCCACCCGAGCTACAACCTTTACTTCAGCAGGGCTCTTTGTTTTTGCGGGATATTCTAATTCATACTGAATTTCCTGAGGAGGTTGTATTTTATATAAAGTCACAGATATGGGTTCTAATACTGAAGTGGCCTTTTGTTCTTTCGAGGTATTCTTTGAGCAGGCCACCAAAAGAACCACAACTATGTAGAACCAGTATTTAAAAAAAATTGGAGACCTCACTTTAAACCTCCTTTTAAGGAATTAATAGGCCTTTCAAAAAAATCTCTACATATGTGCTAATTATAAAATCTTCTGAAAATTTGACATTTCTCTCCGATTCTCCTATTTCTTCGCATTGAAAATACGAATAAAAAAGGCCAAGAAAGGCTTGAGCTAAAATATAAGGGTCAATCGAAATTATTTCGCCCCTTTTTTGAAAATTCTGAAAATATCTTGCTAATTCACTAATGGTATCCTCAATGAGATTTTTATACACCTTTTTAATAGGTTCAGGATATCTGTTAAATTCCGCATGCATTATTTTTACTAAAGCTTTATTCTCACGCAACTGTTTTATGAAAGCTGTAGCTATAGCTACTAAAGATTCTTTAAGAGGTTTACTTTGGTAATCCTTTATTAATTCCTTAAGTATGGGCAAAAAGGAGTGTTTATTTAAAAGAGAGATAAAGAGATTCTCTTTTGTTACAAAATGTCTGAATAATGTGACTTCAGAGATACCAGCTTCCTTAGCTATTTCTCGCGTGGTTGCTCCTAAATAACCTTTTTCCGAAAAAAGTTTTAAGGCAGAAAAAAGGATTCGTTCCTTTGTGCCTTTACCCATATAAAAATTTGTATGTAAGTGCTTACTTTCACTTTAAATAAAAAAGAATTTATTGTCAATATCTACAAATGTTGATTATACTAAGGATATGCCCTATATAGATTGGTTTGATCAATTGGCAACTGGTGTTGAGAATGTTGATAATCAACAACAAAAATTGGTCTCACTTTTTAGGGATTTACATGATAGTCTAAGACAAGACCAAGCAGAGTCATAATAAACAAAATTCTTAGCAAGCTTATATAACATGCACTTTATCATCTTAGTTAGCTTCTTACTAACCCCATCTCCCCTCAAAGACTTGAACTGCTACAAAGACTTGAAACAATCAAAGATGCATCCCAAAGAGAAAAAGTTACCATTAGACTAAAGGTCATCGAATTTCGTAACTCCTTTGGCAGAGAAGCTACAGTCGAAGCTTTCGGTATCGGTAATCCTATGGACTTATACATCAAAGTGTCAGGGCAGTATGAATGGATTCAAATTACCATTGCCTTTTAGTGACTATAGACCTAAAATAATTGTGCAGGAGCCAGCTAGATTTAATTCAAAGTTTTTGCATTAAAATAGGTGTCAGGTGAATAGGTTAACCTTTGATCTCTATTTTTTTTCCTATACTGGAACCTGTGAAAATCTGGCTTTTGAAATAGCCAAAAAGTTTGTGTGCAAACCTAAGAGAATTCAATGTCAAGATAGGTCCTACTTGATTTGGCTATTTTTGTCTTTTTTTCCCTATTTCACAGTTTCTGTGGAATTCCCACCTCAGGAGTCTAATAAAGGTTTGTTAATTTTTCCCAAATGGACTTTTAATTGTCCCCCAGTTACCTCCTTTCTTAAAAGATCGAAATTTGACAAATTGCTTTTAATAATAACTTATGGAGGGTGGGGAGAACTAACTTATGCACATCATTATCAAAAATATGCTTCAAAATATTGTAAAGAGGTAGATTTTTTTTTAGTTAAAAAAAGAGAATGGCAAGAAAGCAGAGATAAAGTTTTTTTATCAGTATCTAAAAAAATTGAAAAATATTTCAGATAAATTTTTATTTATTAACTTTTTTTTAAGAAATATAACCAAAAATTCAAAAAAATTTCTATTGACTTTTATGTTTAATAAGTTATAAAATAATTATAAACTTTATAATTCAAAATTAAAGGAGGTGCAAGATGAAGGGGATAAGGTATTTGTCATGGTTTTTAACCTTTGTTTTATTCTTTCTGATAGGAAAAGCCTATGGTGAAAAATTGGTAGATACTCTTGACGAGTTAGAGAAGATTTATCCACCTTCCTCTGTTTGTGCGGGTTGTCATGCGAACATCTTCGAGCAATGGAAAGTTTCTCTGCATCAGGAGAGCATTCTTCATTCTATTGGTGGTCTAAGAAATTTCATAAAATTCGGAATTGAGGGCGAGCCCGAGAGAAAGGCAAGGGCTGAAAAGCCAGGTGGATTGAAAGCAGAGCTGATGAAGTGTTTTACCTGTCATGCCCCACAACTTGAATTAGCCTCTGATAAATTGATTAAGGAAATTGCGGATGCTATTGTAGCCTTTGCGGACAAGAAAGATCCCCAAGCCAAGGCTAAATTGGAGAGACTCAATGTATCCTGTTATGTGTGCCATAATTTAAAAGCCCTTCACCCTCCTGAGAGGCCAGAGAAAAATGTCATCTATGGTGTTAAAGGAACAGGCACCTCTCCCTTTCATGTAGTTAAAAAACATGGATTTTTACAAAACTCCAATTTTTGCATGCAATGTCATGGGGTTTTTGTCGCACCAGATGGAGAGCCTATAATGTGTAATACCTTGTCTCAGAGTTATAGAGACCATTATGTGGCTATGGGGGGACAAAAAACTTGTCAAGACTGTCACATGAAAGCAAAAAATAGGGGACATACCTTCCCAGGAGCATATAATTTAGATACCTTACGTGAAGGGATAGGGATTAATGTGGATGTTAGGCAATTAGTAGATCTCAATCCCACCCTACCAAAGGAGCAACAATGGAGGCCAGCAGCGAAAGTGGTGGTAGATCTAATAAATAACGCAGGACATAGAATTCCCGATGGCTGATTGTGGACCTCCAAGGTGGTCCTGGATTTGACCGCCAAAGACAAGAAAACAGGTAAAGTTATATGGAGTGATAAAAGGGAATACTTTGAAATAGGTCTTGATTGGGATGGCGACAGGAGATATGGAGCTTGGCAAATAAAAGATATAATTGACTTTAGTTTACCCCCACGAACGACAACTACAGAAAAATTTTATGTTATTTTCAATCCTGATACTAAAGAAGTAGATTTAGAGATAAAAGTAAGATATATTCACAGAGCAGGGTTAGAATTTTTAGTGCACGATTTAAAGTACTCTTTAAATTATGCTAAGTAGAATTTTAAGGGAGGGGGAGAATTTCCCCCCTCTTTTTTTATTAAATTTTGGCAAAATATCTAATTAAGGCTTTATTAGAGCTAACAACATAAGTGACGATAGGTTTTGTTCCTAATTCTTCTTTAAACTTAAAGGACCCAACAGCAGAAGCATTTATCTTGGAAATCAAACTCTCTGGATCATTCAAGTCTCCAAAAAATGTTGCCCTTCCTAAGCAGGAATCCACACATTTGGGAAGTTTTCCCTCTTCAACTCTATGAATACAGAAATGACATTTTCGAGCATTTCCTATGGGAGATTTAAAATGTGATGTTCTTGCCCAATAATGTTCATACTCCTTAGAGGGTTCTATTTCATAGGTTTTTTTGTAAAACTTTCCAGAATAATATAAACCGAGATCTCTTGCACGGGCTCCATAGGGACAGGCAACGATACAATAACCACAGCCTACACATTTTTTATAGTCAATATATACTATCCCATCTTCTCGTAGATAAGTCGCCTTAACAGGACAAACCTTCGTGCAAGGGGGCTCTTGACATTGCATACATGGTCTGGGGAAAAAAACTACTTTGACATTGGGATAGTCTCCAAATTCGAATTCAGCAACTTGTCTGTAAAGCACCCCAGGTGGAGTCATATTTCCATTTTTACAGGCGACAGTGCAAGCATGACAACCTATACACTTTTCTAAATCAATAGTCATTGCCCATTTTCTCTTGTTTCTGGGTTTAGCTAAAGCTCTCTTAAGATCATTAAGCATGATTTCTATAACATCGTCTTTAAAATCATTTATACTCATTTTTTACCTCCCTTTAAATTTAAGTTTTATCTTTAAAGGTGAGAAAGTTAAGCTTATCAGCGAAGAGATATAAAAATAGGGCTAAAGAGGTGCCTCCAATAAAAATTAATATTTCATCAATGGATGGTGTATATTGAACATATTCAGGAATTGTGTAAGCTCTCCATACAGGAACTTTAAATCCTCCTACTACTAAATCATATCTAGTTTTAAATTGAATAATCATTATAAAAAGAGAAATCAAAATTAATGCTTTTGGACCTTTATAATAATATAAAAGAATCAATGGAATAATGGTTCCAAGAACTAATCCGTAAACAATTTGGGACCCAAGGGTGAGTTCAAAAACTTCTGCCCCCTGAATTTGCCCATAAACACCAACGACAATTCTCCAAAAACCTAATAATAAGGCTAAGCCGAGACCCACTAAGAGCATTTTTCTAAAAAACTCCACTAAGTTTTCACCAGCTCTTCCTAATTTTGGTGCCTCAACAGCAGCAATAATGGCTGAGGCAGCCACTCCTGTCGTGTAGGCAAAAACCAGGAAGTAAATTGGCATTAGGGCACTGTAGAAGTAAAACCTCTGTTCAACCACTCCTAATAGAGCTCCTAAGGTACTGTGAGTTATGATGGCCACGATAAAAACAATCCAAGCATGATTAGCTGATGCATGTCCTCTTTTTAATTCTATGAAGAAATAGATCAAAACTGCCAACTCAAGTGTATACCATACAGACATCCACCACATGGGAGACTTAGGTTGAGGTGAGAGAAACCACATGTATAACCTCTCTGTATGTCCTAATTCTGTTGCCAAGCCAAACATACCGCCTATAGCTGTCAAAATAGCAAAAAAGACTACCTTAGGGGCAAGGGGCAGGTAATTTTTCTGGTTTAATATCATTCCAAAGAAGTTAGCAAAGGTGCATCCAGTGCTTATTAGAACTAAGTATATATATGTAACTATCTGAAGTCCCCAGGGAACTTGAGCATTTGTATTTACTGTTTCTCCATGACCTAAAATAAAAATTCTAGCAACAGATATTAGTCCCAAAATTAAACCTAATAAAGAAAGATATAACAAAAACCCTCCTTTGCCTCTGACTATGTCTCCAATTGTATTTTTAAATTCTTCTTTTGTTGGAAGTTCTATACCTAAAAAAGTCATAATTACACCTCCTTTTCTAACTTAACAAAATTTATTCTCATACCAGTCCCCCCCATGACAGGATCTATCTTATATTGTGTATATAGTTCGTTGTCGTTAGCACCTTTTCCGTAGGCCCTGGATAATTCTTTAGCAAATACACCATGACCGTGAGGCATATACACACAATCTGGCCTGATTCTATTTGTAATTTTAATTTTGACACTAAAGGTTGATCTTACTCCATCTTGATTGATTAATCTCACATATTGTCCATCTTTCAAGCCTAATTCTTTAGCCTTTTTAGGATTGATCCAAAGCTCATTTTCCGGATACAGTTCGTGTAAAATAGGGATATTTACCGTTCTGGAAAAAGAATGTAGGGGGTGTCTTCCAGATAAAAGTCTGAGGTAGCCCTGCGGTGGATCAATAGGCTTAGAATATTTGGGAAGGGGATCTAAACCTGCTTCTTCCATTTGTTTGGAATAAAGTTCAATCTTACCGGAGGGTGTATCAAAGTGAGGTGGATTGTCTTTGTCAAAATAGGGTTTGCTTTGATCTGGGAAGAGTATAATACCCTTTTCATATAATTCATCAAAGGAGATATTCATGGCTTCGCAAATTTTTCTTAGATACTCCTCTGCATCTTTCCAGGGAAAATAAGCTGATAGACCCATTTTGTTAGCAAGCTCTTTACAAATCCACCAGGAGGGTCTACTTTCAAAAAGTGGTTCTACAGCAGGGGCTCTAAGGCTAACTGCTGGAATCTTCATCTTGTCTACAATCAGATCGTCGTATCTTTCAAGGTAAGTGCATTCTGGAAGGACTACATCTGCCCATAGCGTGTGTTCATGTGGATAAACATCAACTGCGATGTATAAATCTAATTTATCAATAGCCTCAAGGGTTTCTTTCCTATTTGGCATAGCCTGAAGAAGGTTACAACTATATGCAATCCAGGCTTTAATAGGGTAGGGGTCTCCAGTAAGAGTAGCTTTTCTTAAAGCGGTGGTAGTAGGCAAAAGGGCAAAAGGATATCCAGTTAGGGGAGGTTTGGCCTCGGGATAGGGTGGAATTCCAGGATATTTGGGTAGAGAGATAATAGCTGGTAAATAATATCCACCCTTAGCACCCCATGAACCCATTAAAGCATTTATAATCGCAATAGCTCTACATCTTTGAACATCATTTCCATGCCACACAGAGAATCTCCCGCCAATTGCGCATACCGAGGGTTTGTGCAAAGACATTTCTCTTGCTATGTCTATTATAGCTTGTGCAGGTATATCGGATTCCTCTGAAGCCCATTCAGGAGTATAATCCTTTATAGCCTCTCTAAGTTTGTCAAAACCAATCGTGTATTTAGATACATAATCCTTATCATAGAGCTCTTCCTTTATGATCACGTGAATTAAGGCTAAAAGGACAGCTAAGTCTGTTGCCGGTTTTACGGGCAACCACCAATGAGCTTTACTGGCAATGTTTGACAACCTCGGATCAAGAACCGCTAATTTAGCTCCCCTACTAAGGGCTATCATAATCTCTTGAACTTGAGAATTGTGAGCATTCTCACCTAAGTGATATCCTACAAGAAGGATAAATTTGCTATTTTCAAGATCATATATTTCAGGAGATGAACAGTCAGTTCCGAAGGTTAAGTAAAATCCAATATCCCTTGCCCCTCTACAATTGGCAAAGCTGGGAGCAAAAACATTTTTACTGCCAAGAGAAGCAAGGAAGTGCTTCCACCAAGAACCACCTGAACCGTGGGAGAAAAGGGCTATTGCCTCAGCACCATATTTACTCTTTATATTATTCAGTTTATCTGCTATAAAACTTAAAGCTTCATCCCAGCTTACTTCCCTCCACTTTGGGTCACCCCTTTTCCCCGTATTAATTCTTGGCTTTTTTAATCTATCTGGATCATATAGTAAGCTGTGCCCTGCATTACCTCTTCCACAGAGCATCCCTCTTCCTCGTTGACTTAGAGGATTCCCCTCCAGTCCTACAACTTTACCATTAACCACTTTTGCAAACAAATTACAATTCCAAAAACAAATCTCACATATATTTGGCACATATTTAACTTCAACTGGAGGTTTAGCAGGAGCCTTAAAAGAAGCCAACGAGTCATTAATCTTATATGCTCCAGCTATAGCACCTCCAGTTACAAGGCTTAATTTCAGAAAATCCCTTCTGGATAAACTCATGTTTCCCCCTCCAAATATTACATTTTTATGTAATTTTTTTAACTTATCACCGGAAAGTCAATATCTAAAAATTAGTCCTTTTTAGGGAAAGGGTAATTTTTTATTAATTTTGTAAAAAATTTTTAAAGAATTTTGTAAGAATTTTAATAGTTATGAGCTCAAAACATCAAACAGGGTTTTTTTATCTATGACTTTATTTTACATAATATATCTTATCGGAAATTTTAATGAAAAATCCTCTAATAACCCTCAGAAATTTCTCTCCTCAAGTTTGGGGCTTCTCGGGGATTTCTTAAAAATACATCTGCAAACTTGCTTTAGACTAATCTTATGATTAACTTAATCCTCAGATAGATAATTTTTGAGATAGTGAGCTAAATGAAAACACCCTTCTACAAAGAACTTCAAAGATACAAAAATCAGCTCACCAACCTTATAAAAAACTATTATGGAGAAAATCTATTAAGTTTAGCTCTGTTTGGCTCCTCAGCCAGAGGAGACCTCACCATCAGCTCCGATATTGATATATTGGTAATCGTTAAAAGTTCCTCCTTAAAGATGCGAGAAAGAATATTCTCTTTTTATCATTCTGTTGGAGATTCCCTTAACATAAGAGACAAAGAGTTTACCCTATCTCCCCTTATCTTAACTCTTGATGAGCTAAAGCAATTTACTCCTTTTCTTCTTAACTTACTTCACTGCGTTGATATACTCTATGACGAAAATAACACTTTACAAAATTATCTCAAAAAGATGCAAACACTATGTCAAGAGGGTTTAATACAAATGAAAGAACTCGATAACTATAGTTATTGGTGGTATGACTACAAGAGAATTACTGATTGAAGACTATCTCATAAGATCTAAAAAGAGACTTCTTGCTCTGGAATTTCTTAGGGATATAGAAGCCTATGCGGATGTGGTAAGAGAAGCGCAGGAAGTTGTGGAACTTTTACTGAAAGCTCTAATTATGATGGTTGGCTTAGATGTCCCTAAAATTCACGATGTATCAAAATATATCGAGAAAGAACTAATTCTATTTCCATCAATTGTTCAACAAAATATTGAGTTAATAAAAAAAATTTCAAGAGATTTAAGAAAGGATAGAGAGTTATCCTTTTACGGAGCTCTTGATTGGATTCCCTCTAAAGAGTATGATTTAGAAGATGCCCAAAGAGCTATAAATTGGGCGAAAGACATTCTGAATATTGTAGAAAAAGCCTATGAAGAAGTGAGATGATTTAAGCGCCGTATTTTTGAAGTCTTCCTGCATGGGATAATATTAGTTGAAGCAATTTATAGCTTGGGAAAATCCCTAATTCTCCTTTAAAACACTCTCTTTCCGTAAATCTTTCAGAAAGTCCTCCTAAGCAATAAGGTGAACGAATTAGCACAGGCACTGGATGCCAGGAATGAGATTTCATTATACATGGTGTAGAGTGATCCCCTGTAATAACTAAAACCTCAGGCTTTAATGCTAAAAACTCTGGCAAAAGTTTATCAAACTCCTCTAATACTTTTACTTTCCCTTCAAAATCTCCATCTTCTCCAAAAGAATCGGTTTTTTTTATGTGCACAAAGAAAAAATCATAGTTATGCCAACAGGTTTTTAGAGACCTAAGCTCATCTTCAATACTTTCTCCTTCAAAGGTTGCCACATCCATACTTAAGAGGCGTGCAAGACCTCTATACATGGGATATACCGCGATGCAAAGGCTTCTTAAACCATAGCGTTGGGGAAAGGGCTCAAGCTCAGGTTTTACAGAAAACCCCCTTAAAAGCACATAATTTGCCCTTACTTCTTCCTTTAGAAGCTCTGAAGCTCGCTCGATAAAGCACCGAGCTATTTCAGCCACTCTTTCTGCCTCCTCGTTTGCACCTACTGGCACAAGGGGTTCTTTATTTGTAGCTTGAGGATCCGTATCATTAACTCTCTCTGCAAGAGGTGTTACTTTATTTGGAAATCTAAAGATTAGTGAAAATCTGTGTTCTCTACCAGAACAGAGAATTACCTCTACATCTTCAATCTGGCGTATATTCTTTGAGAGATTGGCAATTATTCTTCTGTTCTCTTCAGTTGAAATTCTCCCAGCCCTTCGATCAATGATTATGGGCTTGTCACCTTCATATCTAACTGTGGCAAAGTTTCCTCTTATGGCAACATCGGTATCTCTCACCTCAAGACCAAGGCCTAAGGCCTCTAAAATACCTCTTCCAATCTCAAACTTAGTAGGCTCGTAACCAAAAATACCCAAATGTCCAGGACCACTCCCTGGAGTAATGCCGTAATCAACTGGAATATGAGCTCCGGTTGCTGAGACCTTTGCTAAATCGTCTAAGTTTGGCGTGCGGGCATATTCAAGAGGAGTTTTTCCATCTTTAAAGGGTAGATCCCCTACCCCATCCAGAACAATGAAAAGGATTTTGGAAGAACTTTCTTTCTTAAGTAGTTTTCTTAGCTCCATTTTGACCTCTAATCAGCGCCTTGTTACCTCAAGCCTTACGCTTTTGCTCTTTCGCTAAGTAGATCCTTTATCAGTTGGTCAGGATTACCATCTTTGTCATCTATCCTTAAGACCTTTATGTTTTCCTTGTCTAGCCTTTCACTAAGTTCTTCAGTTGGATTAAAGAGAAGAATGTGCGTAACTACTTGCTCCTTTAGGAAATCCAAAAGTGATTGATCATCTGATTTTTTGACCACATCCTTTACCAAAATCCTCTTATTTTCTATGTCGTATATAGAAAAGAGAGAAAATCTCTCCTCTGAAGTTTCTATTTTATTAGGGGCTGATACTGGAACAGCAATTCTCATGTACTTTTCCTCAAGCAACTCTTTCTGCATGAGTTCTGTTGCGGCTATTATGTTTCTGATTAACTCATCAAAGGCCTCTGCGGTAATACTCTCTGGATAGGCCCCTACAATAGGCTTTCCTCTATCCCCGGTATCTACTATTCTTGGATCCACAGGGATTCTCCCTAAATATCTTATACCCATTTCTTCGGCTAATTTTTGGCCTCCACCTCTCTTAAAAAGATCTACCGGCTTTCCGCAGTGAGGACAAATAAATCCACTCATATTTTCTACTAAACCAAGAATTCTCATTTTTACTTTTTGACAAAATCTTATAGATTTTTTTACATCAATAAGGGAAACCTCCTGAGGGGTAGTTACAAGAAGGGCATAGGCATCTGGAATGGTTTTAGCTATAGTTAGAGGTTCATCCCCTGTGCCGGGAGGTGCATCAATAATAAGATAGTCAAGCTCTCCCCAATCAATATCTCCGATGAATTGCTTTATGGCTGAAATCTTGATAGGTCCACGCCAGATGATAGCAGAATCTTCTGAAGGAAGAAGTGGTTCTATGGATAAAAATTTCAAATTTGGAGAGTATTTGATGGCACCTAAACGGCCATCTGGACGTCTTGAAAGCTTAAGTTCCCGTGCTCCAAGCATCTTAGGTATACTTGGACCGTGAAGATCCACATCTAACAAGCCTACCATAAAATCCTGTAGAGACAATCCAACCGCAAGGTTAACAGCAATGGTGCTTTTCCCTACTCCACCCTTTCCCGACATAACCATAATCTTGTGTTTAATTTTAGAAAGCTGCTCCCTCACCCTTTTGTCCTGCTGATCAAGAATAGCACTTTTCTCCTTCCCTACGGGCATAATCAGATTACCTCCACCTGGTCATAGTTTTGAATTTTAATATAGTATATGCTCTTGTCAATTTATCAAATTGATCAGAAAAACTCCCTCATCTTAAGATACTCTCAACAATAACACAGTTTTAGCTCATTAGTAACAACCAAACACTATGTTTAGTTTTGTAAAAACCCTTGGCATCATCAATTATCTTCCTGGATTTTGTAATTTTGAAAGTGTGTTTGAGATTAAAGTTTTTCTGAGACAAACCGATATTTTTATATACCTCTTATACTCTTCAATTGGAGGTTGTTATGAGGGTAGAAATGTATAAAAGTATTGTCTACGACTCAATCAACACCATTCAGGAAAATAATAATACAAGACTTATGGAAAAACCTTGGCCAAAAGTGGAGGAGGAAAAAAAACTTCAAGAAGAAAGCCCTCTTCTTAGCAATAAGCAGTTAAAGGACTTTACCGAAAAATTAAATGAATTTTTTGGCCCCTTTAATCTTGAGACCAAATTAGTTTACCACAAAGAGTATCAAACTATGGTTGTTCAAGTCACCCGTAAAGATACAGGGGAGCTCATAAAACAGATTCCCCCAGAGGAACTTTTAGAAGTTTACAAGCGAATTAGGGAATTTGCGGGAATTTTACTTAGAGATCAAGCCTAATTTACTCTCCTAATGATCTAGAGTAAGATTTTCTATCCTTTAAGATCAACCTAAGATCCCTATCTTTCTCAAAGGTTTGAACTTCTCTTCCTTGCATATAAATTTAAGGCCTTTTTAACCTCTCACTAACCCCTTCTCCCATCAAAGACTTAAAAATGCTCTGAGAGTTGAAGCAATTAAAGATGCATCCTAAAGAAAAGAAGTTGTCTTTAGGCTAAAGAACATCCAATTTCAAAATTCCTTCAGCATAGAAGCTACAGTCGGGATTTTCGATATCCGTAGAGTTACTATCAAGTTAGATGCAGGCCAAGAGAATTGATCTTGAGAGGAGTGGACTGGGCATGTAGAGAGTTTTAAAGAGATTTAGGAGGAGTTTATTTAGTATAGATCGCTTATGGGGAACTTGATATGGTATAATATGGAAGTGTGTGCGAAGTGGGCTTGGAGGTGTATCGTTTCAGTAGTTGATTTGTAATAAATTTAACGAGAATTCCCCTCAGTCTAAAATCATATGGACTCATACACCCCTCTTGACTTTTTTAAGAAATGGGTTAAACTTGAAAATTAAAAGATCGTTCTTTGACAAGTGAAAATAGGAAATTAAGTAAAACTATATAAAGTATACGATTTTATGATTAATTTCCAACCATCGGCCGGATCTGATGGATAGAGGCTTTCAGAAGGTCAATTTGCAAAATATAGTTTGTTCTAAACAATCACAAGGATTAATTGATGAGGATTGTATGGGGTTAGGGTTGCAACCCGCCCCGCTTCAAAGGGGATTGCGACAAAATTCCTAAACTTTTTAATACATCCGAATCTCCTTTGTTGCAACCCGCCCCGCTTCAAAGGGGATTGCGACAACCACGGTCTGTTAACTACTTCATCGAAACCTTTTGTTGCAACCCGCCCCGCTTCAAAGGGGATTGCGACAAAATTCAATCAAGAGAATGACCATAATATACGGTTGCGACCCGACCCGGTTCAAAGGGGATGGCGGGGTGCGCGGGGGGGGTGTGGGG
>JANXCE010000024.1 GCA_025059715.1 Caldimicrobium sp. | reverse complement strand
CCTTTTTTGCCTCCTCAAGCACCCAATTACCCCACTTTTTAACCTCCTCCAAAAGTAAATTTACTTCTTTTTCACTCTCATACATACCTTCCTTAACTTTCACCTTCACAGGTTTTCCAAATTTTTGAGGATACTCTAAGGTGCATTTTAGAATAAGAACTGCCACAGGATTATAATCAATAGCATGAGCTTCAAGTCCAAGCCTTAAAGCTTCAAGGGGAATGGAGCCACCTCCTGCAAAGGGGTCAAGGACTCTTATAGGCTGATTACCGTTAGCTTTTTTAATTTTTTCAATGGCTTTATTTATAATTGTAGGATTTAATGAGTTTTCCCATTTGGCAAGCTCTGAAATAAACTGCATCTCTTTGTTCCATTCTTCAGGTGTCTCTGGTGGAGGAATCAGGGAGGCATAAATTGTTGCTCTTGATGAGGCAAGAGGCCTACGAGCCCACCAAATATGTAAAGTTGAAATGTGCCCATGTCTTATATTTTTTTCTCTTGCTGAATGCTCACTTACTTCTTTTACAGGAAAGCTTTCCTCAATAAATGATTTTTTCATTTTTCTTCCTCTATGATTTTTTGAATTTCGGCTTTAAGTAAGGGAAGCTCCTTTTTTACAATCTGCCAGATTATTTCGTATTCAATTGCAAAATATCCATGAATAATACGATTTCTAAGTCCTATTATTTTTGACCATTCAATCTCTGAAATTAATGCTTTTATATTATCTGGTATCTGTCGGGCTGCCTCGCCGATAATCTCAAGATTTCTTATAACAGCATCCTTAGTTTTCTCGTCTGTTACAAATTCATCGTATGATAGATTTTCTGTATATTTTTCAATCTTCTGGATTGACTCAAAAATGTCATAAATAAAAAGTTTCCAGTTTCTCTTAGACATAGGTTAAATCTTCCTCGATACTCTGCCAGAGCAAGGGCTTTTGTTTTGCTGCACCGATAGTAAGTAAGTCAACTTTGCAATTAAGCAGAGTTTCTAATTCATCCCATAAGTCAAGATACTCAAATCCAAGAGGTCTTTTAAGTTCAACAAGAATATCAACATCACTGACCTCAGTCTGCTCTCCTCTTGCAAAGGAGCCGAAAATACCAATAATTACCACCCCATATCTTTCTCTTATGTAGTCTTTATTTTCTTGGAGAATCTTTTTAACTTCTTCAATAGATTTCATTTTTTTAATCCCTTATTTTTCCATTCCTCCTGTTTTATTATAAATCTTACTGTTTCAACTTTTTCAGTGACTTGAAGACTTTCCGCTGGATTTTGAATCAGATAAAGTGTTGGATTAGATGTGCCTGCATTTTCAACTATATAAAGCCAGTATTGTTCTTTAAATCTTTTAGCCTTAAACCATTCATTAGGAGTTAGAGCTACATCTCCTGTTTGCGCTCTTGCTTTTACCTCTATGTATCTGATCTCTTCTTTTCCCTTGGAGCGTATGTCAAAACCAAGGTTTTCAGCGGACACATCTTCTGGAGTTCTTCCCTGCGAAATTTCATAATTCATAGCTATTTCCATTCCTATTTTCTCTATCTCCTCATCGGACACCATAGAATCTATGGCGGGTTTCACATAGATTGCACTTAAGAGCTTGGGCATTGAAATTATGAGATGGGTTTCTCTTTCTATGTCTTTTTCTAAATCTTTAATAGCCTGTTCATAACGCTTTTTTCTTTCTCTTTTATTATTGATAACCAGGTCAACTTTTTCTCCTTTTTCCGCTCTTTCAAGAAGTTCCACCAGATCATAATCAAGTTCTATTACGAGATGTTCAAGGGATGAAAGACCATATTTTTTCTTAATTTCAGCTTGTCGCTTACGCTCCTGTAGGAGCTCCTCTTTATATTTTTCCATTTCCCTATAGGCGTAGTCCTGAAGTATTTCAAGGTGAAATTGAGGTTTTGGTATAGGAGATGAAGAATTACAGGGTTTTAAATCCCACATAATAGAGGGATTAATAGATCTGCGTTCTTTACTGTTGTCATAAAGGGCAATTAACTTTTTTCCAGCACATTCTCCCGTGCCATCCCTTACCTCACCCTCGAAGAAAAAGATGTATCCCTTAAGTCTCCCTTCTGGATCCTCAAAAGTAGCTCCTTTATGCATGCTTTCGGTAAAATTTTTCCTCACCCACTCAAGCACCGCTTCAAAAAGAGGATGGCCAAAGGATACAAACTCAGCATTTGGATTGCGAAAGGCAATTTCTTTGTCAAAGGTTATTTGAGAGTAGTGATTGAGAAGTGGTCCAAATTTGTTTTTAAAGTTAACCTCCTCTGCTATTACTCTCAATTCTAAAGGAATTTTCTCAATGGTAATAACACCATCCTTTTTAATTTTATATTTACCACCTGCCTTTTCAAAGGCTTTTTTGAAAAATTCTTCCACATACTCTGGGATTAGTCTATATTCCTTGGCTTTCTGAGCTGTTTCCCTTAATCGGGTATAGTCAATGTGCTTAGTTGCAAGGCTTTCTCCTAAGGCCTCTCGTATTTTCTCAAGATACTCTTCATCTATTTTTATATCAATTTCACTAAGAATTTCATCTATACTTCTTGCATTTGTTACAGCATCAATTATTAGTTGATAGAGATTTTTGCCATAAAATACATCTCCAATAACATCAAATACTCTGTCTTTGCCAAGGGCTTGTTTAATTTCCTCCAGTTTGTCAAAAAGTTTTGAAATAACCTCTCCTTCACGGGTATCTTCTGCTACAAGATTAAACATATAAACATCCTTTTGCTGGCCATATCTATGGATTCTACCCATTCTTTGTTCAAGTCTGTTAGGGTTCCAGGGGATGTCGTAGTTAATCATAATGTGGCAAAATTGAAGATTAATACCTTCACCAGCTGCTTCTGTAGCTACCATCAATTCTGTCTGATTTTTAAAGATTTTCTCTGCTGCTATTCTTTCCTCTAAACTCATTCCTCCGTGAATATAATTGACAGAATAGCCCCAGGCTTTAATTTTTTTGTAGAGATATTCCATGGTGTCTCGTGATTCTGTAAAAATGAGAATTTTCCTGTTACCACCTATTTCTTCAATTTTTTTAAATCCCTCTTCAATTGCTTTTTTTAGTTCATTAAGCTTAACTTCTGACTCGGTATTTATAACCTTTTTAGCAAGTTCTATGAGATCTTCAATAATGCTTATTTCCCTTTGAAGTTCTTCCTTATTTTTAGCTGTGGTTAAATTTTCAAGTTCTACCTCCTTTTGAGCCCGAGTTTCTTCATCAGCATCTTCATACTCTTCAATTTCTTCAAGGGTAAGAAAGGGAATCTGAGGTTTTATCTCTGGCTCTTTAAGTAGAGCTTCAAGTCTTTCTTTTCTCCTCTTTAAGGAACAGTAAAGGGCCCAGGTGCTTGAAGCTAATCTTCTCTGAAGTATAAGGAGGGCAAAGGCTACATTTCTTCTTGTGCTGTCTCTCATGGCAAGATTATACTGAGTAAGAACATACTCAGAGACCTTATTATAAAGCTCCTTTTCTAAATCTGACAGTTTAAACTTAACTGTTATGGCATAGCGATTGGTAAATATTGGTTTTCCATCAAAATCTTTCAGATCTTCTTTAAGCCTTCTTATAAAAAGAGGATTTTCTCTTTTTTCAATGGACTCTTTAACCATTTCTGCTTTAGCAAAGAAACCCGGCTCAAGAAGGTCAAGGAGAAGTCGGTAGTTTTCAGGATCACCTTTATGAGGGGTAGCTGTGAGAAAGAGAAGATGCTTAGTATTTTTTGAAATAACCTCTCCCAGTTTATATCTATCTGTTTTTTTGAGACTTCCTCCATAAAGGTAAGCAGACATTTTATGAGCCTCATCCACTATAACCAGATCCCAGTAAACATTGCTTAAGGTAGCTACGATTTCTTCCTGTTTTGCAAAGTCTAAAGAGGTAATAATTTGATTTTCCCTCTCCCAGACATTTTCACCATAGTGTGCATCCATAAGTTTTCTTGTGACTACGGTAAAACTTTCGTGGAATTTCTCTTTTAGTTCTCTTCTCCATTGGTCTTTAAGATGCCCTGGAACTAAGATTAATACTCTGTTAACAACTCCTCTTAATTTAAGCTCCTTAATAATAAGACCAGCCATGATAGTTTTCCCAGCACCAGGATCATCAGCTATGAGAAATCTTATCTTGGGAAGTCTAAGTATGTAGCCATAAACTGCATCAATCTGAAAGGGAAGAGGATCAATTTTTGATACATTCATAGCCAGAAAGGGATCAAAAAGAGAGGCATAATGGTAGCGTAAGCCTTCTAAGCTCAAAAAGACTTCTTCAGAATTGGAAGAGAAAGTTAGAGGAAATTCTCTATAATTAATTTTTGAAAGAGCTTCCAAGGGAAGCACTTGATCAATATGTTCTTTGGAGTAAAGAGTTGAGCCTATAATATGAATGCCGATGCTTCTTTCATTTACCCTTTTAACTTCAACAGGTTCGGGCCAAAAGGGCCCCTCAATTATTGAACCCTCTTTAAACATAAATTAAAATTTAATCTGTTTGAAAAAAATTATCAATATGGTGAAAAGCTTTCAGCCTTCATACAAATTCTTGACAAAATAAATTTATGATTTATTTTAACTTTCGTTCCTTTTTAGGTTTTTTTCAAAAAGGGGGGATAAAAATGAAAAACTTGGAAAAATTTGAGTATGGTTTAGGTCAACACCTGATTATTGACGGTTATGGCGCAAATCAGAAAAAATTAACGGATTTAGACTTTATTTATAAT
The DNA here is from genome assembly GCA_025059715.1 of Caldimicrobium sp. Lineage (GTDB taxonomy): Bacteria > Desulfobacterota > Thermodesulfobacteria > Thermodesulfobacteriales > Thermodesulfobacteriaceae > Caldimicrobium. The sequence continues at coordinate 23,740 of JANXCE010000024.1, read as the reverse complement.
TTTTTGAATAAGTATCCAGAAAAAATTCAAATGACTAAAATAATGCCCCCTTATGTATTTAAATACTATGCTCCTGTCCCAGAAGACTGGGGTATCTCTGGATTTGTAATTATAGCTGAAAGTCATATAAGTATTCATACCTTTCCTGAAAAGCTCTTTTTAAGTGTAGATATCTTTTCTTGTAAACCCTTTGATGCAGATAAAGCTATTGCTGACATAACGGAAATGTTTGAAATCAAAAAAAGCGAAATAAGATTTTTTGACAGAGGATTAGAGTTTCCTCGTTCTATAAGGGCGGTAGAAAACTTTATTAGAATGGAAAGAAAGAATTTCATGCTTTAAAATGAAAATTCCCTTTTTAGGGCTACCTGATCATCCTCAAGCAAAGGTAGCCCTCATTCCTGCTCCTTTAGAACTCACTACTTCTTGGAAAAAGGGAACCTCTTTAGCTCCCTTGGAAATTTTGAAAGTTAGTCCTAACTTAGAATTTTTTGACGAGGAAACTAAGCTTGAACCTTACTTATTTCCAGGTTTTTATACTTTCCCTATTCCAGAATTATCCTATAACTTAGAGATGGCCCTTAAGGAAATTTCTGAAATGATTACTCAGAGTCTTAATCTTCAGAGATTTCCCCTAATTATAGGAGGAGAACATACCCTAAGTTTAGCTGCTATAAGAACTCTTAAAAAGTTTTATCCCTACTTTAGGGTTCTTTATTTAGATGCCCATCCTGACTTGAGAGACTCCTATCTTGGTTCTAAAATAAATCATGCTACAGTTATAAGAAGAATTTATGAAATGGGAATACCCGTTTTGGGAATAGGGATACGAACTTGTTCTAAAGAGGAGTGGGAATTTATAATAGGTGAAAATATCTCCCTCATAGGGGCTCAAGAATTTAAAGAAGATATAAAGACTGCTTTATCTAAAATAAAGGAATTTATAAAAGAGTCTCCCTTTTATCTTAGCTTAGATATGGATGTCTTTGATCCTTCTTTAGCCCCAGGAGTAGGGACTCCTGAACCAGGAGGACTAACTTGGGAAGAATTTTTAAAAATTTTAAGAGAACTGACTTCACCTTTTTTAATAGGAATGGATATAGTGGAAACCTTACCTCTTCCCTGTCATCAAATTACGGAATATTTGGTATGTAAAATTATAATGAAGGTTTCAGCCTATTTAGCCAGAAGCTATGAGTCTTTGGCATAGGTTTTCTAAACTACTTTTTGAAGTAGCCCTCCTTAAAAGAATAGAAAGGACAGGTTATGCCTATCTTGGAACAGGGAGAGAAAATGTAGCTGGCCATGCCTTTGGAGTCATTTTTTGTGCTTGGCTACTTACTAAGCTCTGTGAAGAAAGGGTTGATGAAGAAAAGGTTTTAAAAATGGCTTTAATTCACGATCTTCCAGAAGCAAGGATAGGAGATTTCAATGCTGTAAATAAACTTTATAACCAAGCAGACGAAGATAGAGCTTTAAAAGATGCCTTGGTAGGCATGCCCATAGAAAAGGAAGTCCTTTCTCTTTGGGAAGAATATAAAAGGATGGAAACCTTAGAGGCTAAATTGGTTCACGATGCAGATATTTTAGATTTAATAGTTCAACTTAAAGAACAAAAAGACCTTAATAATCCTTTTGCAGAAAGATGGCTTACCTATGCTAAAAGAAGACTTTTAACTCCTGTAGCTAAGAAACTTGCAGAGGCTATTACGGAAATAGAATGGTGTTCCTGGTGGTTAGAACATTTTGTAAAAAGAGATGAAAAAAGAAAAGAGCCTTGAGTTATGCACTAAGTGCGGAACCTGTCTTTCGGTTTGTCCTTCCTATAAAGTATTTCTTTCTGAAGCCTTTTCTCCTCGCGGAAGAAACTTCCTTCTATCTCAAAAAAGAAACCATCCAAGTTTTAATTTCTGTCTTTTTTGCGAAAGGTGTAAAGAGGTTTGTCCTCATAATTTAAGCTTTCCTGAATTCTATTTTAGGAGTCCAGATTTAAAGACCCCTCTTTTAGCTAAGAGTCTATCTAAGGTTTTAGATCCCTGGCTTGAATTAGGAAAGGCAAAATTCCTAAGAGAACTTCCTCCCAAGGGAGATCTTCTTCTTTATCCCTCTTGTGGAATGTTTTTCTTTTACAACTTAGCTTTAACGAGATTTTTAAAATTTGCTAAAAAGGAAAAAATAAGTTTCGGTATGCCTAAGGATTTAACCTGTTGTGGTGCTCCCTTTTTAAGTTGGAATTTGAGAGAAGAGGTTATTCAAAGAGCCCTCCTTAATCTCCAGATTTTTGAAAAGACCTCCCAACCCATTTTAATGTTTTGTGCTACCTGTTTATGGATTTTTCAAAAAGTTTATCCCCTTCTTTTTGAAAACACAGAATATTATGAAAGATTTTTAAACTTAGCCCAAAGAATAAAATCGGCTTATTTTTTCTTAATTTCTGAATTTAAGGAGATAGCAAGCTCTTTTCCAAAGGAAAAAACCATTTTTCACCTACCATGCCACTTGACAGAAGAATTTAATTTGGTAAATACTAAATTAGAGGTAAAAAATTTTTGTTGTGGTTCGGCTAAAGGTTTTCTTTGGCTTGAAGGTTTTCAAGAGAGGTATAAAAAATTCTGGTTTGGAAATTTGAGCTCCTCTTTAATGTTAGCAACCTTTTGTACAGGTTGTTATTTAACCTTTAAATTTTTGATTAAAGAACCCCCTAAAATTGGTCATTGGTTGGAGGTTCTTTTATGAAGTATCCCTCCTATTTAAATCTTTTAGAAACTGGGGAATTGGATTTAAGAATTTCTGCCCTTTATGAGATTCTTAAGTCCTGTACCCTTTGCCCTAACAAATGTGAAGTAAACCGACTGGAAGGAGAAAAGGGCCTTTGTCAAGTCACTAACAGGCCTATGATTTCAAGTTATGGTCCCCATTTTGGGGAGGAACGCCCTCTTGTAGGAGTAAATGGTTCTGGAGCTATATTTTTTACTTACTGTAACTTAGCTTGCGTTTACTGCCAAAACTGGGAAATTAGTCATTTAGGAGAGGGAGAAGTTATTAAGGAAGAAGATTTGGCTAAAATTATGGTTATCCTCCAAGTATGGGGTTGTCATAATATAAATTTGGTTACTCCTACCCATCAGGTTCCTTTTATAGTGAAGGCTATAAAAATAGCTGCTGAAAAGGGATTAAATCTTCCTATTGTTTACAACTGTGGAGGATACGAATCTATAGAAACTTTAAAACTTTTGGAAGGAATAATAGATATCTATATGCCGGATATAAAATATATGGATGAAAAGGTAGCTTTAAGGCTTTCTAAAATTAAAAGATATCCTCAAGTGGTAAGAGAGGCCGTGAAAGAAATGCATAGGCAAGTTGGAGATCTGGTTATAGAAGGTGGACTTGCCAAAAGAGGACTTTTAGTTAGACACTTGGTTTTGCCAGGAGATCTCTCCCAAACTGAAGAGGTGATTAAATTTTTAGCTGAAGAGGTTTCTAAAAATACCTATTTAAATTTAATGGATCAGTATCGTCCTTGTGGAGATGCTTGGAGATATCCACCTTTGGATCGAAAAATTAATAGAGAGGAATGGGAAAAAGCTTTAATTTTAGCTCAAAAATATGGACTTACAAGACTTGATGATCGGAGAGCCAGATTTTGGTTTTAAAATTTTTGCCGTAGGAGATATTCACGGCTGCTTAACCAGCTTAGAAAAACTTTTGGACCAAATACCGATTAATTGGGGAAAGGATTATTTAATTTTTTTGGGAGATTACATAGATCGGGGACCAGATTCCAGAGCTGTGATAGACCTTCTAATTGAACTGAAAAAAGAATATCCTGAAAGGATCATAACTTTGAAAGGTAATCATGAGTGGATGTTAGAGAGATTTTTAAAAGGGATAGATATGGAAATTTATTTATACAATGGAGGAGAGGCTACCTTGAGAAACTATTTTAATTATAAAACCGGCAAACTTGAAATACCTTCAGAACACTTGGAATTTTTGAAAAATTTAAAACTTTATTTTGAGTGGTCTAATTATATTTTCGTGCATGCTGGGTTAAGACCAGGTATACCTTTAGAATTTCAGACCGAAGAGGATTTGCTTTGGATAAGAAACAGTTTCTATTTCTCAGAAGAGAGTTTTCCTAAGGTGATAGTCTTTGGACATACTCCCTTTGCTGTTCCTTTAGTTTTGAAGGATAGAATAGGTATTGATACGGGATGCGTTTACGGAGGCTATCTAACGGCGGTTGAACTTCCAGAGTTGAAATTTTACCAGACACCCTGTGGAGGTAGGCTATGACCAGAAATGATGATGAAAAGAAAAGGCTTTCTTGGAGAGAAATAGATAAGTTAAAGGATAAAAGTGGATTCAGTAAAGTTAGAAAAAAAATGGAAAATTTAGAGGGCTTTCCTAAAAAAGTAGATACTAAAACTAAGGAAAGATATTTAAAAGAATTAGAAAAACTTTTTGAAGGGAAAAAGGATGTAGATAGGGAAGTTCTTTTAGCTTCTTTACATAAAAGTTATGGGACCAAAAATTTTAAAAAGTTAGCTAAGGAATTCTTTGAAAAGTATGGACTTCCAGAAGATTTGAGAACTCTTTTTCTTTTTTTAGATTTAGACGAAAGAGAAATAGTTTTATTAACTTTAGCTAAAATAAAAGAAGGTTTTCCTAATAAAAGCATTTCAGAAAAACAAAGTATTCTTTCTAAATTAAAAACCCTTTCCTTTACCACTAAGGACGAAAAAGTAGGGGCTACCGTTGAGAAACTTCTAAGGGAGATGTCTCTATAAAATCCTCTCAGATGGAAGATTTACTAAGAGAATTTTTAATTTATCTGAGAGTTATAAAAAATTACTCTCCTAATACCATTTTATCCTATAGCTACGATTTAAAAGATTGGACTAATTTTTTAAATAGGAATAATTTAAGCTTAGAAATCCTTAAAATAGAAGATTTAAGGGAGTATCTGGAAGACTTAAAACTTAGAGGATATAACAATTTTAGTATAGCTCGAAGGCTTTCCAGCCTGAAAAGTTTCTTTCGTTTTTTAGAAGAGGAAAAGAAGGGCAAATATAGTTTTATATTTTTTTTAGAAACCCCTAAGCTTCCCTTTCGTTTACCCAAGGTTTTAAGTTTAGAAGAAGTGGAAAACCTTCTTTCTGCTCCAGATATTTCTATACCTTCAGGCTACAGAGATAAAACTATGCTTGAAGTTCTTTATGCTGCAGGTTTAAGAGTTTCAGAATTGGTAAGTTTAAAACTTTCTAATCTAAATTTAGAATTAGGTTGGGTAAAAGTTATGGGGAAAGGGGATAAGGAAAGGCTTGTCCCCTTAGGAGATTATGCTTTAGAATATTTAAAAACCTATCTAAAGGAAGTTAGACCTCTTTTTTTGAATCGGAAAAGTAAGGATTATGTCTTTTTAGGAAGGTTGGGAGGTCCTATTACCAGACAAAGATTTTGGCAAATAATCAAAACCTATGCTAAAAGGGTAGGCTTGGAAGATAAAATATCTCCTCATGTGTTAAGACATTCCTTTGCTACTCACCTTCTTCAAGGAGGTGCAGACTTAAGGGCTTTACAAATGCTTCTTGGACATAGTAGTTTGATTACTACTCAAATTTATACCCACCTTGACTTTAAAAGATTAAGAGAAGTTTATGACCAATATCATCCCAGAGCTAAATAATTTTCAGATAGAAAAAATAGATTTAGAAGAGTTTTTAGAGTTTTTAAATTTAGATTCTGAAGTTAAAGCCTTTCTTCAAAAAGCTTGCGAATTAGCTAAAAAGAGAAAAGAGTTTTTATACTTTGCCGGTGGTGTAGTAAGAGATTATTTTTTAAGAAAAAATACTAAGGATTTTGATTTAGTCTTAGAGGGAAACTTGGAGGACTTCTTAAAGGAACTCTTTAAGGAAGTTAGAGGGGAAATTCTTTTTAAGTCACAATTTTTAACCTATAAAGTCAATATAGAAGGAAATTCAGGAAAAACTTTTATCATAGATTTGGTTACTGCTCGTAGAGAGCTTTACGAAGCTCCTGCAACTCTTCCTAAGGTTTTTCCTTCCTCTTTTAAGGAGGATATTTTGAGAAGAGATTTTACCATCAATACCTTAATTTTAGGCTTAACCCCTCCCTATGAAGGAAAACTTTTAGACCTCTTGGGAGGAAAAAGGGACTTAGAAAAGGGAATAATAAGACCTCTTCATCTTTTTTCTTTTGTTGAAGATCCCACCAGAATTTTTAGAGGTATAAGATATAAAGTGAGATTCAATTTTGAGTGGTCAGAAGAGTTTTATCAAGCCCTTAATAAAGCTTTTGAAATTTCTTCCTTAGAAAAATTAACTGGATCCCGTATCTACCAGGAATTGAAACTTTATTTACTTAAAGAATCCTTAGAAAATTTAAAAGATCTTTTAGAACTTACCTATGACTTGGGTGTCTTTGAAAAAGTAGGATTAAAGTTAAAAAGAGAAAGGTTTTTAAACTTAGTTAAATGGTTAGAAGTTTTGGAAAAAGAACTAACCTTTCAAGAAAAAGAAAAAGTCTTTTTTTGGGGATTAATCTGGAATTCCTCTGAAGGTGCCTTAAGATTAGGACTTTCAATTAAGGAACTAAATAAATTTAAGGCCTCCGAAGAATTTATAAAAAGTAGAGTATCTTTTCTTTCTAAAATGGGACTTTCTGAAAAAGTTGAGTTTTTGGAGAAAGTACCCTTTCTACCTTTGTTAGTATTAAGCTTATTTTACGAAGATTTAAAGGAAGAGGTATTAAACTGGATAAAGGTATATCGTAAGATTAAACCTAAACTTACTGGTGAAGAACTTAAAAAAATGGGAATTTCTGAAAGTCCCAAAATAGGAAAGATATTAAAATTCTTAAGAGATAAACACTTAGAGGGAAAAATCAGAAGTGAGGAAGAGGAAAAGCAATTAGTGGAACAACTTCTTGAAGAAGAAAGTTTTTTAAATTAAAATTTTATTTTTAAATCAGTTCTCTAAAGGTATCCTATGGAAGATTGGATCAAAGACTTAGAGGCTTTTTTAGAAAGAAGACCTGAGGAGTTAAAAATAGGAGATAGGGTTAAAGGAGTAGTGGTTCAAGTTTTAAAGGATTGGACTTTTGTGGACATAGGTTTAAAAAAGGAGGTTCTACTTCCTACTTCAGAAATAACAAGAGAAGATGGTTCTTTAAGAGTAAAAGTGGGAGAGGAAATTGAGGCCCTGGTGGTCGGAAGAAGCACTGAAGGTTGGCTTTTATCCTATCTAAAGCTAAGAGAGAAAGAACTTTGGGAACAATTAAGAAGTCTTAAGGAGAAAGGAAAACCTATTGAAGTAAAAGTCTTGGAAGTAGTAAAGGGTGGATATAAAGTAGAATGGAAAGAACTTTTAATCGGATTTATGCCCCTTTCTCAATCCTATTTCTTAGAAAAACCGGAAACTAAGGAAGTTTTAGTAGGAAAATCCTTAGAAGTGGAAGTTTTAAAAATAGAGGGAGGTCAATTTGTAGTCTCAAGAAGAACTTACTTAGAAAAGGAACGAGAAAGGAGAAAAAAACTTTTATGGGAGAAAATAAAAAAGGGAGAACCTATAAAGGGTGAGGTAAAGCAAGGAGTAGAAGGAGGTTTTTTAGTAGAGCTTGAGGGTGTGTTATTGGGTTTTTTACCCTTTAAAGAGCTTAGCTGGGCGAGAGTTAAGAATCCTCAGGATTATCTTAAAGTAGGAGATAAAATAGAAGTAAAAGCAATTTCTTGGGATGAGGTAAAAGAAAAGATAAAATTAAGTCTTAAAGCCTTGCTTCCTGATCCCTGGAAAGAAATTTCTCAAAAATATAAAGAAGGAGAAAGGGTTAGAGGAAGGGTTTCTAAAATTTTTCCCTTTGGAGCTTTTGTAGAATTAGAACCTGGTATAGAAGGCTTAATTCCCTTAAGTGAATTTTCTTGGAAAAGAAGCAAGATAGAAGAACTTCTAAAAGAGGGAGATTTAGTGGAAGTGGTTATTTTATCTATAAATCCTGAAGAAAAAAGGCTTACTTTAAGTTTAAAAAAACTTGAACCCAGTCCTTGGGAAATCCTTTCTAAGGAAATAAAGGTGGGAAGCGAGGTTACAGGTAAGGTTAAATCTATAACTGGATATGGAATGTTTGTAGAGATAAGGGAAGGAGTGGACGGATTTGTCCATATTTCTCAAATTTCTTGGGATAGAATTGAAAATCTAAGAGAGTTTTATAAGGAAGGTGATGAGGTAAAGGCTCAAGTATTGGAAATTGACCCTCTTAAACAAAGGCTTACTTTAAGTATAAAAAATTTAAAATCTAATCCGTGGGAGGGAATAGAAGAAAGGTATAAGGTAGGAGATATCGTAGAGGGTAAGATTAAAAAAATTTTAGAACATGGGTTATTATTAGAAATAGAACCTGAACTTTCTGCCTGGTTACCCTTTTCAGAATTAATAGAAGGTAGAAAAAAGCTCTCCTTAGAAGAAATTAAAAAAAGTTATCCCCTTGAAAATAAAATAAAGGCTAAGATAATCCTAATAGATAGGGAAAACAGAAAGATAAGACTTTCCCATTTAGAATATTTAAAAGAATTAGAAAAAGAGGAACTTAGGGAGTATCAAAAACAAATTAAATCCTCTAAAGGAATTACCTTAGGAGATATTTTAAGGAAGCTTTCATGAAAAGAGCCTGGCTTATTTATGGACTTGCTTTTATTGGGGGATTAGTAGTTTCTTTAGTAATTTTAAGTTTTTTCCTTTCCTTTCTTCTGATTTTTAAAGAAAAAGGATGGGGGAAGGCTAAAATAGGGGTTTTAGAAATAAGAGGAATTATTTTAGACTCTCAAGACTATCTCCTATGTATAAGGGAATTTTCAGAAAGAAGGGATATTAAAGGGGTAGTAGTTAGGATTGAATCTCCTGGAGGTTCGGTAGGTGCTGCTCAAGAAATTTTAGAAGAGTTAAAGAATTTGAAAAAGGTAAAACCCGTAGTGGTTTCTATGGGAAATATAGCTGCTTCAGGGGGGCTTTATATAGCTTTGGGAGGAAACAAAATATTGGCTTCCCCTGGAACTATTACGGGAAGTATAGGCGTAATTATAGAAATTCCTAATATAGAAAAACTATTAAAAAAGGTAGGAATTGAATCTGAGACTATAAAAAGCGGACCTTACAAGGATACAGGTTCTATATATAGACCCCTTACTTCAGAAGAAAAAAAATATTTACAAGAAAAGGTAAACAGAGTTTATGAACAGTTTGTTAAAGCTATTTCGGAAGAAAGAAAAATACCTATAGAAAAGGTTAAAGAATTTGCAGATGGACGGTTCTTAACAGGAGAGGAAGCAGTTGCTCTGGGGTTAATAGATGGGTTGGGAAACTTTTGGACCGCAGTAGAAATGGTTAGGTCCATGGCTAATTTAAAAGAAGCTACCTTAATCTTTTTACCTAAGAAAAAAAATATTTTAGAAAGATTTTTAGAAGAAAAAGCTTCTATTTGGTATGAATTTTTAATTTTTAAACCCTTTTATTTACCAATTAAAAATTATGAATAAAAGCAAGTTGGTAGAAAAGTTAGGATATAAGTTTCCAGATCTTGAGAAGGAAGAGTTGAAAAATGTAGTAGATCTTTTTTTTGACACCCTAAGAGAAACTCTTAAAAAAGGGCAAAGAGTTGAAATAAGGGATTTCGGAGTGTTTCAATTACTTAAAAGTAAGGGTATCTTCTTTAAAAATCCTAAAAATCATCAAAAGTATTATATAAAAGAAAAGGTGAGGGTTTTATTTAAAATTGGGAAAGAGTTTAAACAAAGATTGAATACTCCTTTTTTAGCTAGTTTAGATTTAGGGACTCAGACTTTTAGGTTGTGCTTAGGTAAAGTTTTTCAAGGAAAAACTTATTTTTTATTTAAGAAGAGAGAAAATGTTAGATTGGGGGAGGGGTTAGTAGAAAAGGGGATTATTTTGGACTCAGCTTTTGAAAGGGGTTTAAAAGCTTTAGAGGATTTAAAAAAAATAATCGATCAATATGAAGTTAACTATTATAGAGCCGTGGGAACAGCAGTTTTTAGAAAGGCTAAAAATGCTCAAGAGTTTATAGAAAGGGCTAAAGAAAAAGTGGGCCTTAAAATTGAAGTTCTTTCTGCGGAAGAAGAAGCTAAACTTTCTTTAGAAGGTGTAATTTTAGGGCTTAAGGAACTCTTTCCTCAAGTGAAGGATTTCCTTTTAATAGATGTAGGAGGTGGGTCCTCAGAATTTATCTATTTTCAAAATGGAGAGACCTGGGTTAAAAGTTTAGATTTAGGGGTGGTTATTTTAAAGGAAATCTTTGAGTTAAGATATCCGGTCTCTTTCAAAGTTTTAAAGTCTATGAAAGAGTATATTAGGGAAAAACTTTTTGAACTTCCTATAGAAAAACCTTCCCTTACAGTAATTACGGGAGGTACAGCAAGTATTTTAGGGAGTTTAGATTTAAAACTTAGTTTTTACATTCCTGAAAGACTTCATGGACATCAGATTTCTAAGGAACGGTTAGAGAAATTAATCCAAAGGTTAGCAAGTCTTTCTTTACTAAGTCTTAAAAAAGTAAAAGGAATGGAAGAGGGTAGAGAAGATATAGTCCTACCTGGACTTTTAATTTATTCTGAAATTTTAAGTTATTTTAATCAAGAAATTTTATTTATTAGTGAGTATGGCATTTTAGAGGGTACTTTACTTTCTTTAACTAAAGAATATAATTTACCTTTTAATTATAAAAATTTGATAGTTTAAAGAGGGGGAAGGTTAACTTATGTTAGAAATTATTTATGAAGCTTACACTTTTGATGATGTACTTTTAGTTCCAGCTTATTCAGAGGTTTTACCTAATGATGTAGAAGTTAGCACTTACATTACTCCTAAAATTAAACTTAATATACCCCTCCTTTCGGCAGCCATGGATACGGTTACTGAAAGTAGAATGGCTATTAGTGTGGCTCGAGAGGGAGGTTTAGGAGTTATTCATAGAAATCTAAGTTTAGAAGAACAAGTTAGAGAAGTGGAAAAGGTTAAAAAGTCTGAAAGTGGGATGATTTATGATCCTATTACTGTTTCTCCAGATACACCTATTAGAATGGTTCTGAAACTTATGGAAGAGTATAAAATCTCAGGAATTCCTGTAGTAGAGGGAACAGAAAAAAAATTAGTTGGCATTGTCACTAATCGAGACCTGAGATTTGAAACTCAGCTTGAAAAGCCTGTTAAAGAGGTTATGACTAAGGAAAACTTAGTTACGGCTAAGCCTGGCATTTCTTTAGAAGAGGCTAAAAAAATTTTGCATCAAAGAAGAATTGAAAAACTTTTAATTGTGGATGAGGAATTTCGTTTAAAGGGATTAATCACCATAAAGGACATAGAAAAGATAAGGAAGTATCCTAATGCTTGTAAAGATGAATTAGGAAGATTAAGAGTAGGAGCTGCCATTGGTGTAGGAAAGAGGGCTTTGGAACAAGCTGAAGCCCTTCTTAAAGCGGGATGTGATGTGCTTTTTATTGATTCAGCCCACGGTCATACTAAAAATATTATCAATACTATAATAGAAATAAAATACCATTTTCCTAATTGTCAGTTAGTAGCTGGAAATATTGCAACCTCCGAGGGAGCGGAAGCTTTAATTAAAGCTGGTGCAGATGGAATTAAAGTAGGAGTAGGTCCTGGTTCTATTTGCACTACCAGAATTATAGCCGGTGCTGGAGTTCCTCAACTTACTGCTATTCATAATTGTGCTGTAGTGGCTGACCGATACGGTATTCCAGTAATTGCTGATGGTGGCATAAGATTCTCAGGAGACATTACTAAAGCTATAGCAGCAGGAGCTCATGCTGTGATGATAGGAAACCTTTTTGCTGGAACAGAAGAAGCCCCAGGTGAAACCATACTTTATGAGGGAAGGACTTATAAAATTTATAGAGGAATGGGATCCCTTTCTGCTATGAAAGAAAGAGGAGCCCGAGAAAGGTATGGTCAAGAAGGAGAAGATCTTTCTAAATTTGTTCCTGAGGGAGTAGAAGGGCGAGTTCCTTACAGAGGACCGGTTTCTCAAATGATTTATCAACTCATAGGGGGATTGAAATCTGGAATGGGTTATTGTGGATGTAGAAATATTGAAGAGATTAGAAAAAAGGCTAAATTTATAAAAATAACTTCAGCAGGTTATAGAGAAAGCCATGTACATGATGTAGCTATTTTAAAAGAAGCTCCTAATTACTGGGTAGGGGGTTAATAAATGCCTGCCTTTGAATGGAGAGGAAAAGCCATTTCAGGTGAGATAAGAAATGGGGTTATAGAGGCTCCCAATCCTCAAATTGTAGAGGTTTATTTAAGAAGACTCAATATTATTCCCATTAAAATAGTCCCCAAAAAAGAAAGCATTTTAAAACTCAGAAGAAAAAGGGTTTCCGATAAGGAATTAGCCTTTTTTACCAGGCAGTTTGCTACAGTTTTGGAAGCAGGTCTTCCTATCGTGAAATGTTTGGAAACCCTTTCTATGCAGCAAAGAAATCTCTATTTTAGAGAAGTGATTACAGAAATTAAAAGAAAAGTAGAAGCCGGAAGTGCTTTAAGTGATACCTTAGCAGAATATCCCAAGATTTTTAATAGTCTTTATGTGCAAATGGTAAGATCTGGAGAAAGCAGTGGTAATTTAGATATAGTTTTAAAAAGATTAGCAGTTTATTTAGAAAAAATTGTCTCTCTTAAATCTAAAATTAAACATGCTATGATATATCCTTCGGTAATCATCTTAGTAACTGTAGTAGTTATTGCTATTTTGATGATTTTTGTAATTCCTAAATTTGCAGAACTTTTTAAAGAAGCAGGACAAGCTCTTCCTTTACCAACTCAGATTTTAATTAATATTAGTATGAACTTTAAAACGATTTTTTTAATCTTTTTAGCCTTAGTTATAGCTTCAGTTTTAATTTTGAGGCAATACCGAAAAACAGACCGAGGTCGTTATAATACCGATAAAGTCCTTTTAAAAATTCCTCTTTTAGGAGATCTTTTTCACAAAGCTGCGGTTTCTCGAATTGCAAGAACTTTGGCTAATGTTATAGGAGCCGGTGTTCCTTTACTTCAAGCTATTGCTATTGCTGGTGAAACCTCTGACAATAAGGTTTTAGAAAAAGCTATGGAAGAAATTAGGGTAAATGTAGCTGCGGGCCATGGTATAGCTGATCCTATGTTTTATACTGGTGTTTTCCCTTACTTAATGATAGAAATGATAAGAGTGGGTGAAGTTTCTGGTAATTTAGAAGATATGCTTAATAAAATAGCTGATTTTTATGAAGAAGAAGTAGATAGAATGGTTCAAACTTTATCAACTTTAATAGAACCTATTTTGTTAATAGTTTTAGGAGTTGTAATTGGCGGAATCTTAGTAGCCTTATATCTACCTATATTCCAATTAGGTGCTGTGGTAGGAGGTGGGGGCTAAAAAATTTTAAAAATGAGTTCAGTTTATCTTGACAATTATCTTGACAAATAGGAAGATTGCTTTATTATACAAAAATTAATTAATAATTAATTTTTAAAAATCGGGACGTAGCGCAGCTTGGAAGCGCACCCGCTTGGGGTGTGGGGGGTCGGCGGTTCAAATCCGCCCGTCCCGATTTTTTTATGTCTAAATTAAAATATATCACAGGCACCTTGCCTGGGAGGGGGGTGAATCATGAGGGTAGAATCTCTTTGGCACTTAGAAAAACTTGAAAATATTCCTACCCAGAGGCAAGGTGCTCAAATCCGATGTGTGTGGAACTATCATCTTATTGTAGAATTTTGGAAGTGTCCCTTTGAAAATTTAGCTGAAGTAAAGATAGTAGAGGAAGGACTAAAATATGCCATAAACGGAAGTAATGAAATAAGAATTTTTAGTTATCAATTTGAACCCTTTGGTGTTTCTGCTCAAATAAGTGATGGAGTTACTCACATTTATATTCATACTTGGCCTGAAAATGGATATTCTGCTATAGATATCATAGCTAAAACTAAGGAAGATTCTTATAGGGTTTTGCAAAGACTTCAGGAAGCCTTTTTACCTCAATATGTGTGTGCCGTAGAGGTACCCAGAGGTATTATGGAAGAATGGGGGGAAACTTGACTGGAGGTTTTTGGTGGCGCGAAAGCATTAACCCCAATTATGGCCACGCCTATAGGGTTGAATTAGTTTTTGAAGAAAAAAAACTTCAAAAAGTTCAAATTTTAAAAAATCCCTACTGGGGTTATTTCTTAGTTTTAGATGGAATTGTGCAATTTACTGAAAAAGATGAATTTATTTATCATGAAACTATTACCCTTTTACCAGCAAGTTTACTTCCTTTCCTTCCTGAAGAGGTTCTTATAATAGGTGGAGGGGATGGTGGGGTTTTAAGGGAACTTCAAAAAATTCCTTCTATCAAAAAAATTATTCAGTTTGAAATTGATCTTACAGTTTACGAATTATGTCAAAAATATTTTTCTAAAATTTCAGGAGATTTTTCAGATCCTCGTTTAAATTTTCAAATTAAGGATGGCCTTAAAGGATTACAAGAAGTATCCTCGGAAGTCTTTGATTTGATAATTGTAGATTGTACAGACCCTATTGGTCCTGCTAAATCTCTCTATACCTATGAGTTTTATTCCTTAGCTTATCAAGCCTTAAAAGCTTATGGGGTTTTTATTCAGCAAGCCAGTTTACCTGCCTATTTCCCTAACATCTTAAACACAGCCTATTTTTTGGCTAAAAAGGTCTTTCCTGTAGTAAAGGTGGCAAGAACTTTTGTTCCTTCTTATGGAGAGGAGATAGCTTTTTTAGTAGCTACTAAAGAAGAAAAGGATTGGTTTCATCCCAAACAACTTTTTTCAGGGCAATATTATTATCCAGCTCTTAATTTTTATTACTTTACTCTTCCTAAGAGTTGGTTATCCTTGATGGGTGAGGATAAAAGGCTAACTTGCAAATAACTGGAGGTTTTTTAAAAGGTCTTAAACTTTACAGTCCTCCTTCTAAATCTTTTGAGATAAGACCTCTTAGAAGTAGAATAAGAAAGGCTCTTTTTGATATCCTTGGACAAGAACTTTATGGATATAAAGTCTTAGATCTATTTGCAGGCACAGGAGCCTTAGGAATAGAAGCTCTTTCTCGGGGAGCGGAGTATGTAGTATTTGTAGATTTAAGTTCTGAAAGCTTAAAAATTATTCAAAAAAATTTAGAAAAAACCGGTTTAGTGGGAAAAGCTCAAATTTTAAAATTAAAACTTCCTGACTCCCTTAAAAAGCTAACTAATCTTTGGAAAAGATTTTTTAATTTAGTTTTTATTACCCCTCCCTATAGTTCCTCTTTAGAAAAATCCTTAAGCTTAAAAACCCTAAGGGATTTTCCCGAGGAACTTCTCTCTGAGAAGGCTATTTTAGTAGTAGAAGAAAAAACTGGACTTGAATTGCCTGAAAAAATAGAAGTTTTTATCCTTTTTAAGAAAAAAAGTTATGGAGAAACCTGTTTATGGTTTTATAAAATTTAAAAATTCTGGTAAAATTAAATTTTACAATTAAAAACCTTTAGAGGAGGAATTTCAATATGATAGAAATTAAAAAAATTTTAGTACCTGTTGATTTTTCAGAGGTAGCCCCTTTAGTGGCCAAGTGGGCTAAGGATTTTGCTAAAAAGTTAGAAGCTAAAATTTACTTGATTTACATATTGGAAGATTTAACTGGCCTTGAGTCTATTTATATAGACCAACAAATCTTAATTAATTTAGAAAAAGAACTTTTGGAAGGTGCTAAAAAATCTATGGAAGAGTTTGTTAAAAGTAATTTTTCTGATTTTGAAGATTTAGAAATTATTATTAAAAGTGGAGATGTGGTAGAAAAGATTATAGAAACTGCTACGGAGAAAGAGGTAGATCTTATTGTTATGGGAACCCATGGAAGAAAAGGTTTAGACCGAATTCTTTTTGGAAGTGTAGCTGAGGGGGTAGTAAAAAATTCTCCTATTCCTGTAGTAACTTTAAATCCTTATAGAGGTTTAAAGGAGAAACTTTTATAGAATTTATCGAGCTAATAACTTTTTAGCTTCTAAAGCTTCTTTACTGGTTGGAAACTCTCTTATAATTTTTTTAAGTAGAATTTGGTAGGCCTTTTGGTCTCCGAGGGCTTTAAAGGCTTGAGCTTGTTTAAGAAGAGCTGCTGGTTTTTGAGGATGGGGTCCCTTAAGTTCTACAAGCTTTTGATAGCTTAAGATAGCATCTTCATAGTTCTTTTCTTTAAAATAGGTTTCACCTATTCCAAAATAGGCTTGTCCTATCCATTTACCCTTAGGAAATCTTCGGAGATATTCTTCCCAAGTAGCCCGAGCTCCCTTATAGTCCCCTTTTTGAAATAAGCTATAGGCCTTTTGAAAAAGTTCATCTTCACTTAAAGCTTTAGTCTCCTTAGAAACTTTAGAAGTCTCATGACCTATTTTGGTAACCCTATCTACCGGTGTAGCATTATCTATTTTAGTAACATTATCTGTTTTAGTAGCATTATCTATTTTAGTAACATTATCTGTTTTAGTAACATTATCTTTAAAAGTTACCTTTTCTATTTTAGTGGCATTAGTTGCATTCTCTAAGGGTTGTAAAGAGGAGAGTTTTATCTCCAAGGTTTCTATTTTAAGATTAAGTTCCTTTAACTTTCCTAAATACTCTCTATCCCTCTCTTCAGATTTAAACTGTAAATCCTCTATTTTACCGGCCAGTTCAGTTTGTTCTCTTTTTATTTCTTCTACTTCCGAAAGAAGTTGAGCTTTAAGGTCTAAAAGTTTGGTTTCCAAATTTTTAAAAACCTCCTTTTCTAATTCCTGATATTTTTGTTCTTGCTTAGCTAACCTAGTTTCTAGGTTTATAACCTTTACTTTAAGAGTTTGAACCTCATCTTGAGAAACCACACACCCACTTAAAAACAAAGTTAACAACAATAAAATTCTTTTCATCTTAAAGATTCCTCCTTACTTTTAAAAATTTTTTTAAATTTAATTAAGCACGATTTTTTTATTTCTCAATTTCTCAAGAAAAATGTTTACTTTTTAAATAGGTTTCTATCTTTTCTGTAAGATCTAAGGGTAGTTGAGGATCTCCCCATATAATTTTATCTTCAGCTATATATTTTAGGGTATAAACTATTAAAGGAAGTTCTCTTTTTACTCCCTCTTCTCTTATTTTTAAAAAAAGCGGATTCTTTTCACCCTCCCTTTCCTTTAAGCCTTTTAAGTGATATTTTAAAAGGACTTTTTCAGTCTTTTCCCATAGAGGAAGAAATGCTGGGGTTTTTATGGAAAATTTTACAAAGCTTAAAGGGGGACCTTCATCTAAATCTGGAGTTACTTGATGGATCATAACTCCTGTTTCTGAACTTCTACAGCTTATAAGTTGCCAAATCACTTCTTGCCAACTTCCCTTAGGACCTCCAGGTAAAGCTGGATGAAGATTAATTAGTTTCATCTTTTCGCAAAACTCATCTGAAACAATCCACATATAACCTGCTAAAACCCCAAAATCTACTTTTTCAGAAAGAATTCTTAGTATTTCCTGATGATAAAGATCTCTCCACTTAATAAGATTTTCTCTTCTTAACTCAGGGTTAAACTTAAGAGCTGAAAAAGTTATGACCTTTAAGTTCATTTCTTCCTTAGCTTTTCTGAGGAGTTCATCTGAAATAGAAGTTTCTCCCCAATCTTTACTTACAAACACATAAGCAATCTCTAAGGGTAAGAAATTGCTTTTAATTTGGGAATAAACCATCTCTAAAAGTTCTATAGCTGCTTCATCTCTTCCGGTGGTAAACCAGCCTATTTTTTTCATAACCTTTTAAACCTCCTTTACTTAAAAATTTTCAAAATTCCCAAGATTTAGGAACAAAATATTCTAAGTACTGAGAAAGGGCATAGCGGTCAGTCATTCCTGAAATATAATCTGCTATAATCTTTTCTTTAGATTCTTCTGGAAATAGGGATTTTGCTTTTTGAAAGTATTCTAATTTTTCAAAGTTTTTTTCGTAAAACTCAAATAGGGAAAGTAAAATTTTTTTAGCCTTTTCAAACTCCCTTCTTACAAAGGGTGAAAAATATACCCTTTCCCAAAGAAATTCTCTTAAAATATTTAAAGCTGAAAGAATCTCTCCCTCCAATTGGATTTTTTTAACTATAGTAGCTTGATTACTATAAATGACCTTCTTAACTAAGGTATTGATTCTTTCACTATGGGTAGTTCCTAACTTTTTTCTTACTATAGAAGGAATTTCTTCCATTTTAATTAGTCCAGCTCTTAAGGCATCGTCTATATCGTGGTTGACATAGGCTATAACATCAGAAATTCTTACTACTTCAGCTTCCAAACTAAGGGGTTTTTCAACTTCCTTTTCACAAAGGATAGGTCCCATTCCTTTAGAATGTTTTAGAATTCCGTCTCTTACCTCTAAGGTTAGGTTTAACCCCCTACCATCCTTTTCTAACAGGTCAACCACTCTTAAACTCTGTTCGTTATGTCTAAAACCTTGAGATAAAATTTCATTTAAAACCTCTTCACCTGCATGTCCAAAAGGAGTGTGCCCCAGGTCATGTCCCAAGGCTATAGCTTCTGTTAAAGTTTCATTTAATTTTAAAGCTTTAGCAATAGTTCTTGCTATTTGGGCTACTTCTAAGGTATGGGTAAGTCTGGTTCGGTAATGGTCTCCCTTGGGAGCTAAAAAAACTTGGGTCTTGTGCTTAAGCCTTCTAAAGGCTTTAGAATGAAGAATCCGGTCTCTATCTCTTTCAAAACAGGTTCTAATCTCACATTCCCTTTCAGAAAAGATTCTTCCCTTGGAGAATTTGGATCTGGTTGCAAGGGGAGAAAGCAACTCCTCCTCTAACTTTTCCTTTTCCTCTCTTATAGTGCAATTTTTATTTAACATCTTTAATTTTTATTTCTACACTTTGACTATAGAAATTGACGAAAGGATTTCCTATTAACATCTTAGGTTGAAAATTTTCCAGAAGGTGATTAAAAAAAATTCCACAGATTTCTTTATCTTTGTCCTTTAAAGTTAATTTAGAATGCTTATCCTTTAAAATTTTTATTTCCTTTACTTCAAAATTTTTAAGAAGAACAAGAGGTGGTTGATGACCTTCTCCATAGGGTGGAAATTGTTCTAAGACCATTTTTACTTCAGGATTTAAAATTTCAGGAATCGTAGTTATAGCTTCTACATAAAAGCCTAAGGAAGGTTTTATTAAGCCTTTTTCTAAAAGAAGTTTTTCTATTCTTTTAGCTAAAAAAGGAAGCTTTTCTTCTATTATTTTAAATCCTAAAGCATGTTTGTGGCCACCAAATTCAATAAGTAGGTCCTTACAATTGGAAAGAATTTCAAAAAAGTCAATTTCTTTGGGGGTTCTAACTGAAGCTACTCCTAAACCATTTTCTACAGAAACAACCACGGCCGGTTTTTGATAAAGGTTTTTTAGCCTATTAGCTATTAAACCTAAAAATCCTTTAGAGACCTCCTTTAATTTTAAAAGTATAAAATAGTCTTTTATAATAGCACAATTTAAAAAGTTTTCTTCAATACTTTTTAAAAGTTCTCCTTCCCTTTCCTGTCTTTCTAAATTTAGTTTTTCTATTTTTGAAAAGTGTTGATAGGCCTCTTCTTCAGTTTCAGATTTTAGGAAATTGAAAACCAATTCGGGGTATCCCAAGCGACCAGCTGCATTTAACTGAGGAATGATTTTATAGTAAAGATCCTCTTCAGAAAGAGGAGGTTCTAAATGGTTAGCCTTTAACATAACCTTGGTGGCAGGAAAGGAGGGTTCTGAAAGATCTCTAAAACCAAAGAAGGTAATCACTCGGT
The DNA here is from genome assembly GCA_025059715.1 of Caldimicrobium sp. GTDB lineage: Bacteria > Desulfobacterota > Thermodesulfobacteria > Thermodesulfobacteriales > Thermodesulfobacteriaceae > Caldimicrobium. The sequence goes on along the minus strand of JANXCE010000024.1, from coordinate 3,866 downwards.
TTTCTCCTTGAAGGGGAACTACATCTGCTAAGGTGGCTAAGGTGACTAACTCTAAATATTTTCTGATGGAGAGAATTTTTGTATCCTTTAAAAAACCCCGTTGATAAAGATAACTTCTTAAAGCTCTAATCAAGGTAAAAGCTACTCCTGTTCCACAGAGGAAGTAAAGAGGAGAAGAGGAAGAAAGACGCTTACTTCCAATAGTTATAGTTTCAGGTTTTGAGCTAACTTCGTGATGGTCTGTGACAATAACATCTATCCCTAAAGCTTGAGCTTCCTTTATAGTAGTATGGGCTGAAATTCCCACATCTACCGTAATTACTAAGGAAATACCTTTTTCTTTAAATATCGGAAGATAGTGAGTATGGAATCCATAGCCCTCTTTTTCTTTATTAGAGATAAAAATTTCTAAGTGGGGAGTAAAATTTTTAAGAAAGTCATATAAAATGAAAACTCCTATAATTCCGTCTGTATCAGAGTCTCCGTAGAGGGCTATTTTTTCCTTTTTTAAAAAGGCCTTTTCAATTCTTTTCAAAGCCCTTTCCATTTCAGGAAATTCAAAGGGATCTGAAAAGTCTGAAAGTTGAGGATAAATAAAAGAGTAGGCAGATCGAGGATTGGTAAAACCCTTATTTACTAAAATAGCTGCCAAGAGAGGAGAAAAGGCTCCTTCTTTTAAAAATTCGTAAAAAAGTTCCTGAGAAGGAGTTTTATAAAGCCATACACCTTTAAAAGACATTTAAAGTGATATCCTCTTCCTACCTAAACTTCTCTCTTTGCTTTATTAAGTCTTCACGCTTTTTAACTTAAATCCCTTACTCTTATAGATCTCCCTTTCAAGCTCTTCAAAACACTCCCTACATACCTTCACACTTTCCAATGATTTGCGAAATTTACCTATAGTTAAAAAAAATCTGACTTTTCCTTTCCTTCACAAAGCCTTAATTTTTAAATACCTCTTTGTTTTTTTGTTTATCTTAAAATCTTTGTTAGATCGTTAAATTTTGCAAAGGTTTCTTAAATGTCAATTTTATCATGTTGAAAAAAAAAGAAAATATGTTAGATTTCTGAGGAAAAATTTTTAGAATTTTAATTTAATGCTTAAAGTTTTAGTAACAGGTGGTGCAGGTTATATTGGTTCACATGTAGTCAAGTTATTAGGAGAAAGGGGTTATCAAGTAGGTATTATTGACAATTTAAGTTCTGGTTCTTTAAAGCAGGTCTTATATGGTAAACTCTGGGTCTTGGATTTAAAAGAAAGGGAAAAGGTTTTAAGTGTTTTAAAGGAATTTAAACCTGAAGTACTCTTACACTTTGCTGGTTCTATAGTGGTTGAGGAAAGTGTAAAGGATCCTTTAAAGTATTACGAAAACAATGTAGGTAATACTATTGAACTTCTTTGTGCTATGAAGGAAGCTAAAATTAATAATTTTATTTTTTCTTCTTCTGCAGCTGTTTATGGCATTCCGGAAATTATCCCTGTTCCTGAGACTGCAGAATTAAGGCCTATTAATCCCTATGGTCAGACTAAGGCTATGATAGAAAAAATTTTAGAGGATTTAGCTCAAGCAGGAGAAATCAATTATATTTCTCTTAGATATTTTAATGTAGCAGGAGCTGATAGGGAGGGAAAGATAGGACCAAATTATCGTCAAGTTACCCATTTAATTCTCAGGGCTTTAAAAGCAGCTAAGGGGGAACTTCCTTTTTTAGAAATCTACGGGACCGATTATCCTACATCTGATGGAACTTGCATAAGGGACTATATTTACGTTATGGATTTGGCAGAGGCCCATCTTCTGGCTATGGAATATCTTTTAGACGGTGGAAAGAGTATGGCTTTAAATTGTGGATATGGAAGGGGTTTTTCTGTAAGAGAGGTCATTGAAGAAGTAAAAAGGGTTACTAAAAGAGATTTTAAGGTAGTTGAAGGAAGGAGAAGGCCAGGAGATCCACCAATTTTGATAGCAGATAATACTAAAATTAAAGAAATTTTAAATTGGAGACCCACTTATGATTCCTTAGAGTATATGATAAAAACTGCCTGGGAATGGGAAATTAAAAACTAAAATAAAAAAAGAGGAGGGAGTAGAAATGGAAAAAGTAAAAATAGCTGTGGTGGGTGCAGGACCTGCAGGTATTGCTTGTGGAGTAGAAGCTAAGGTAAATAACATTGAACCTGTGGTAATTTTTGAGAAGGCTCAGCATATCTGTGATACTATTCAAAGACTTTACAGAGCAGGTAAAAGGGTAGATGCTGTTTATAGGGGGGTAGATGTTGAACCTGTGGGTATTTGTAGATTTGATACGGAATCTAAGGAAGAGTTTTTGAAAAGAATGGAAAATTTTGTAAAGGATTACAATTTAAATATTCAGCTTAAATCTGAGGTTAACAAAATTACTAAGGTGGATGATGGTTATGAGATTACTGTGAATTGGGAACCTAAATATATAGCTGATTTTGTGATCATAGCTATTGGAATTTTTGGACAGCCTAATAGACCTTCCTATCCTATTCCTAAGGAAGCTAAAAGTAGAGTATTTTTAGAGCCTCCCACTTCTCCTCTTTCTGGTAAAATTTTAGTAGTAGGAGGTGGAGATACGGCTGCTGAGGTAGCTTGTTTTATGTGTGATTGTGCAGCAGAGGTTTCCCTTTCTTACAGAAGACCTCAGTTTTTTAGAATTAATCCGGTGAACTTACAAAATTTAGAAGAAAGGGCTAAGGCGGGTAAAATTAATTTAATGATGGCTACAGATATAGAAAAAATAGAGGGTGCTGGAGACAAGGTTAAGGTATACTTTAAGGACGGAAAGGAAGAGCTTTATGATTATATTTGTTATTGTTTGGGTGGAACCAGTCCTAAGGGATTTTTAAGACAAGTGGGAGTAGAGCTGGATGAAGAGGAAAGACCAGTAATTGATGAATATTTTGAAGTAAAGAATATGCCTAAGGTATTTTTAGCAGGAGATATTGGGGTAAAGAAGGGAAGTATTTTGTTAGCCTTTAATACTGCTCATATAGTAATTGAGAGGATAAAGGAAAAATATTTAAAGTAATTTGTACTTTGCCGGCGTAGCTCAGGGGTAGAGCAGTGGATTCGTAATCCACAGGTCGTGGGTTCGAAACCCACCGCCGGCTTAAATTCCAAGGAATATCAAAATTTGTGAAAAAGATTTCAAACAATTTGAGATAATTTCAAAAAATTTTTGGGTGCAATTTGCATTCAATTTTCACCTAGCCTGTAAGTTAGATGAAATCTTGTTTTTGTGTGATTTATCTTTACCTATAAATAGGTAGGTTTTTTATTCAAAGAGGGGATTAGAAATAGTTGAAGTTGGTTAGGAAAAAGTTGGAATCTTATCTTAATTTTTATGTTATTAAAGACAAATATACAAATATCAAATATGATGCCTTATTTAAAATTCTATAATAAAATTTATTTGTTGCCTCATTTCTCTCTTTTTTCTTTATTATAGACTCAATTTTTTAACCTTGTGCCCCCCTTCTTAAATAGGCTCCATAAAGCCTCGTTTAATAACTTCTAATCTGCCTTAAAATAGCAAAGGAGGACCATAGCAACATTTATAAGAGGTGGTAGCGGTGAAGGATTATTTAGAATTTTTAAATGAGGTAACGATACCTTTTTCCTTTAGATTTTTAATGAGACAATTCGGGATAAAAAATAAAAAAAATGCATCATAAGTTCCGTCCCCTCCCCTGCATAAGTTCAAAGTCTTTTTTAGAAGGAAAAAGGTGTTAAAATTGAAAATCAATTGTTTAGCTTCTCACTAACCCCATCTCCCATCAAAGATTTAAAAATGCTACCAAGACTTGAAGCAATCAAAGATGCATCCCAAAGAAATGA
>JANXCE010000023.1 GCA_025059715.1 Caldimicrobium sp. | reverse complement strand
CCCCCCCCCACACCGTCGATCGCGACCACTTCGCTTCTCTATTGATATTTCACGATGTATTCGTTGCAACCCGCCCCGCTTCAAAGGGGATTGCGACAAGTGGTGAGTGTAAAGTGGAAGCAAAAGGGTTTAAGTTGCAACCCGCCCCGCTTCAAAGGGGATTGCGACGCTTCACGGGCTATACCACTAAGACGTGATATTGCTGTTGCAACCCGCCCCGCTTCAAAGGGGATTGCGACAAAAGATTAAGTTAATTAGGTGTCTTGCTACAAATAAGTTGCAACCCGCCCCGCTTCAAAGGGGATTGCGACAAGATGTGTGACAAAACCTCAGCCGTGGCTTGATGCCCTGTTGCAACCCGCCCCGCTTCAAAGGGGATTGCGACTCTATTTCCTCTTATTTGAAACACAACTAGAATATCTGTTGCAACCCGCCCCGCTTCAAAGGGGATTGCGACTTGAATAGGTTGATATTATGACGTGATCTACACTTCCGGTTGCAACCCGCCCCGCTTCAAAGGGGATTGCATGAGAAAAATGCAACCCGCCCCGCTTCAAAGGGGATTGCATGAGAAAAAAGCAACCCGCCCCGCTTCAAAGGGGATTGCGACTCTGTCTCCCTTCTTTCCTATAATTTGCGCCCTATTCGTTGCAACCCGCCCCGCTTCAAAGGGGATTGCATGAGAAAGGGCAACCCATCCCGCTTTAAAAGGGATTGCATAGGGAAAGGGCAACGCGCCGCAACCTAAGGAAGATCGTGACTTCTGAAAGCAGATCAATACCTGCTCTAAAAATGTTCCCAAAGTTATTCACAAAAGGTTCTTAAGATTAGAAAAAAGGTATGCTCATCTCAAATAGAAGTGAGGTATCTTGGTCTTTTCCTCCTAACCTATTTCCTCTTTTACTCTCTTTAGTCAAAATCAAAAAGCCAAGGATTAGGCTTGCCCGCTCATGAAAAGCTATTATACTTATCAGTTAAGACTCACTTAAGGGGGCAAAAATGAATGAAGCTCAAGCTTTAACTCAGAGAGAGTTTAAAGAGTGGGTGGCCTCCATTGTGGAAGAGGTCATCAAGGAAAAGCTAGGGGAATTTGTGATAAAGCATGAGCGGGAGGCAAGGGAGATCTCCTTAGTGGAGAGGCTATTGAGAGTGGAAGAAGAGCTAAAGTTTTTGAGGCAATTAGAGGAGGAAAGGTTTAGCGCCTTGATGAAGGAGATGAATGCTCGCTTTGAGGCCATGAATGCCCGCTTTGAAGCTCTACAAAAGGAAATGAACACCCGCTTTGAAGCTATGAATGCCCGCTTTGAAGCTCTACAAAAGGAAATGAATACCAGATTTGAAGCTCTGCAAAAGGAAATGGATACCCGCTTTGAGGCCATGAATGCCCGCTTTGAAGCTCTACAAAAGGAAATGAATACCCGATTTGAGGCTCTGCAAAGGGAAATGGATACCCGCTTTGAGGCCTTGGAGAGAAGATTTAATTTCCTTCAGTGGTTAATTGTAGGTGGCTTTTCCTTCCTGAGCCTCCTTTTGGTCTTAATAAGATTTGGATCTTGAGTTTTCGCCATTAGGTTAAAACCTCTTCTGGATATAGCTCTATGAGAAAGGTGCTTTAAAGTAAATTCTATTTACCTTTGCACTCTAAACATCCTCCTTTTTCCCTGCTTTCAAGTAGGACTTAAAAATAGACATCTCCCACACAGATTCTCAACAAAATCGTCAATTAAAAAATGAGGTCTCCTTTATCTAAAAGACCATAGATTATACAACTTAAGATTAGAACTCTCTCTTCTTTAAATAATTATCTATAAAAACTTCCTGAAAGGGATTTGTGAATGCCTCTCAACATAAATGTTTTAACCTGTGTGGAGAGCATAGAAATTAACGCCTATAAACAAGTTTTGGATGTAGTGAAGGGGTTTCCAGTAGCGTATGAAAATGGCTTTTGTAAGTTATATTAGAATTTTGTGGTATTAAATTTTTATTCAGAGTTCTAAATAGGGTAGGAATTTATATTAATGGGCAATAGAAAGGGCATTCCTGAGACAAAGGAGTCAATTAGGAATGAAAGAGAGGTCACCTAAAACATACTTCCCCTTTTGCATGGATATACCTTTAAGTTTGATATTTCACGACTTGTGATAAGCAAGAGGACCCACCTAAGGAGGTAGCAAGCCTTGATCTTAACAAGAAAGGATTAAGCCGGCGGTGGGGATCGAACCCACGACCTGTGGATTACGAATCCACTGCTCTGCCTCTGAGCTACGCCGGCTTTTTTTGAATGCTTAGAATTACTCTATATCCTCGGACCCTCGAGAACCCTTTTTCTGCTAATTATAGCTATTATGCATAGAAAAATTACTACTCCTAATATGAATAGCCGGGCTAACCATTTGAAAGGATCCTTCTCCGTTAGCACCTCAAGAATCTTTTCACTGAACCAAAAATAGGCTATAAAGATTATAAACAGTGGAGACAGAATGCCTATGATGTAAACGAAAATCTTAGGAAGTTTTATAGCAGTGTCTCTGGTTAATTCCTGATAGAAATTATCAATCCCAAATACCCAGACAAAAACAATTATCTCAATAAAAGCAAGAAGCAAGAGAAACACAGCTCCTGCCCAAAAGTCAAACTCATCCAAGAAGTGAGGTAAAAAGGCGCAACAATGTGCTCCAATGATGACCATTAGCATACTTACGGCAACAGCCTTTGTATGACTCCATTTCATCTCATCTTCAAAAAGTGCAATCATTGGCTGAATAAGAGCTAAAGAGGAAGTTAAAGCAGCTACAAAAAGAAGCATAAACCAAATGAAGGATAAAATCTGCCCTAGGGGAAGATTCATAAGGATTGCTGGCATGGTCATAAAGCCTAACCTAAATGTTCCCTCCTTAGCTAATTCTGGAATAGCGAGAGCTCCAAACATGGCAAAGGCTGCTGGTATGGCAATGCTTGCTCCAATTATTACTTCCACGAATTCATTAACTCCAGCGGTCCACAGCCCTGCCTTAACTACATCCTCTCTTGGCTTAACATAACTGGCATAGGTAGCAATAGCTCCCATACCTAAAGACAAGGTAAAAAAGATCTGGCCTGAAGCCTCAATCCAAACCATAGGATCCTTTATTCCCGAAAGATTTAGATTATAAATAAATTTTAATCCTTCCAAACCTGCCCAATTATTTGTTGCAAGGGAAATTATTCCCAAAAAGAGGCCCATAGCGATCAGAAGAGGCATTCCAATCTTTGCAGTAAGTTCTATGCCACGGACTACCCCTCTCTGTAAAATGACCCAATTAATTATTAAAGTTATCCAGAAAAAGACTCCTGCCAGAAATGAAGGTTTGGTATATTCTTTAAAAAAGTTCACATAAGGTGCCATGGCCATTTTAGGATCTAACGAAGGCTGGGGCTCAGGCAGCCTACCAAGTAGAGACAAAATGGCAAACCCTAAGGTCCAAGATTCAACATAAAGATAATACATCACGATAAGTATGGGGATTGCCACACCAAGGGAACCAAGGGCTCGCGCCCAACTTGCCTGTTTGAAAAATAATCCCATAATGCCAGTCATGGATCCATGACCAAATCTTCCTGCATATCTTCCAATGACCCACTCTATTAGCATCACGGGAAGACCCAAAAGCAAGAGGGAAATAAAGTAGGGCACCATAAAGGCACCACCACCATATAAAGCAGCTTTTGAGGGAAAACGAAGTAAGTTTCCCAAGCCCACCGCATTTCCAGCGGAGGCTAAAATTAACCCTACTTTTGTGCCCCAGGTCTCCCTACTTTTGGTCATGGGCCTCTTCGGATAGTATATCCTTAATACGCTTAATTATAATATGAGCAGTGTTAAAAGCAAGCTGAATTGTTCCCCTCTGCACCGCTATATCTCCAGCTAAGAATAGCTTGGGAAGACTCGTTTCATAAAACTCGTTTAGCTTAGGATTATCCTCCAAATCAAACTCTACTCCAATATATTTTAAGAATCCCTTCGGTGTGCTCCCCCCAAGACAATAGAATATGAAATCATAGCTGTCCACCCTGCCATCCTTATAAAAAACCTTTACCCTATTATTATCATCCTCAAGTTTTTCAATATCTGTGCCCATCAGTAGTTTTATTCTACCTTGGGCTACTTTTTCTTCAAGGATTTTAAGATTTACAGGGTTTATACGAAAAAACTGGGGTCTTCTGTAGGATAAATAAACTTCACACCTTTGACAAAGGAAGCAAGCAACCTCAGCGGCGGTATCACCACCACCTACCACTAAAATCTTACCTGAAGCTGGACAAAAACTCGGAGGCTCAAAAAAAATTCTATCTTTCACTTCCTTAGGAATGGGATAATCAGGCTTTTTTGGTTGCCCAAATATCCCAATAGCTATTATCACAAACTCCGCTAAAAACTTTGGCTCTGCGTTGACAGTTACCTCATACAAGTCCCCTACTCTCTTAATATAATTAACTTCACTATTTAGATGTATATTTAATTGATACCGCTCCACCCATGTCTTCATCCTCTCCAAAAAGGACTCCTTAGATTCGGTTTCAAATCTACAAATTCCGATAGGCTCAACCTCTATCCCTCTATAAATTGCATCTACTCTTTTTCCTGGTCTATACAATCTCTCAATGGTATCACAGATATGGGGTGCCTTTTCTAATATTACCAAAGGCTCAATACCAGCTACTTTTGCCTCAACTCCAACAGCAATCCCTGCAGGTCCTGCCCCAACTACTGCTACCTTCACCCTCTCCATAATTCCACCCCCTTAATTCTTTCTCTCCCACTCCCAAGCATGTTTAATAATTAAAAAAAGATCCTCATACTTAGGCCTGAATCCTAACACTCTCTTGATCTTCTCTACTTTTGCCACAAGTACAGGAGGATCTCCTGGTCTCCGACCAGTCTCTCTAACCTCAAAATCTATCCCAGTTACCGCCTTTGCTAATTTAACTACCTCTCTAACAGAATGACCTTTACCATATCCACAATTTAGAACTTCCGAGGAACCACCAGACAATAGGTATTCCATGGCTAAAATATGAGCCTCCGCTAAGTCCATAACATGAATATAGTCTCTGACACAAGTTCCGTCAGGAGTGGGGTAATCAGTCCCATAAATCTCCAAAAAAGGAAACTCCCCTTTGGCAGTTTTAAGAGCTCTCAAAATAAGATGGGTAGGCTGCGTGTAGGTAGGACCAATCTCTCCCTCGGGATCCGCTCCTGCTACATTGAAATACCTCAAAGATACATATCTCAATTCTCCTGCCAAGCTCATATCTCTTAAAATCTTCTCTACCATAGCCTTGGACTCTCCATAGGGACTTATGGGATTTAAAGGCGCAGTCTCTTCAACGGGAATACTTTCCGGAATACCATACACTGCAGCTGAGGAGGAAAAAATGAAGTTTTTAATACCAGCCCTTTGCATAGCAGAAAGTAATCGTAAAGTGTTCCCCACATTGTTGTAATAGTATTTCAAGGGATGCTCCACACTCTCAGGAACTACAATGTAAGCAGCAAAATGCATAACCACATCGGGCATCTTTTCCCTAAATAACTCACAAAGCCCCTCCTCATTCGCTAAATCTAAGGGATAAAATTCTCCGTAAAGCAAATTCTTTCCCGAACTGCTGGCTAAATTATCAATTACCAAAACCTCATAGCCCCTCTTTACCAAAAGTTTAGCCACATGACTTCCTATATATCCAGCTCCACCAGTCACTACCACCCTTATTGGATCTTTTAACCCCATAGTGTCCCCTTTTTCCCTATAAGAATTTCCCCATTTGTTTAATAATTTATATAAAAAAATACTTTAATTTTTATGGTTCTATCATATTTTCATTTTTTTTCAACATGTTAAATTATAAAGGAACATGCACGAGTGGAAACTCTGGGTTCAAAGATTACCGGACCGTGATTTATGGTATCACTTTGTAAGAGAAGGGTGCTTTACTCCTCTCATTTCCCAAATCCTCATAAATAAGGGTTTTGACAACATTAACTCTGCCTATCAGTTTCTACATCCTCAATTGAGTGATTTGGGAAATCCCTTTGAAATTCCTGAAATGGATCTTGCAGTAAAAAGGATTGAAGATGCTTTAAAAAATAATGAAAAAATTGGTATTTATGGTGATTCTGATGCGGATGGAATTATAGGTAGCTATATATTATATGATTTTCTACATAAAATATCCCAAAAGGAACCCTTTGTGTTACTGCCTGATAAGAACAGGGAAGGTTATGGTTTTCATAGTAAATTCCTTCCTATTTTTAAAGAGGCCGGAGTCAAACTAATCATTACGGTTGATGTAGGTATTTCCGCATATGAGACTGTAAATGAAGCAAAAGCTCTGGGAATAGATGTGATTGTAACGGATCATCACGAGGTAAGAGAGAGGCCTCAAACTTGGGTAATCACTAACAAGTTTACTCCTAAGGACTCAAGTCTTCACCATATTTGTGGTGCAGGAGTTGTCTTAGCCTTAATAAGAGCCTTAAGGACTTATCTTTATCAAAGGGGTTTTTTTACCACTGGAAAGCCTCCTTCTCTTAGAGAATACTTAGAACTTGTAGCCATAGCTACCCTTGCGGACATGGTTCCCCTATTAGGGGATAACAGAGTAATAACCTATTTTGGTTTTCGCGATCTGGCAAACCCTGCTCATCCAGCCCTGAGAACCCTTTTCTCCAGTTTAAATTTGAAATATCCTTTAACTGAGGAAGACCTCTATTACAAGATCATTTCCTCTATCAATGCCTGTGGAAGATTAGGAAAGCCAGAGGTCTGTTTTAATTTACTTAAAAGCACAACTCCCCAAGAAATTGAAGCTAATATTGCAGAAATGCTCAGTCTTAATCAAAAGAGACAAAACTTGGAGATAGAGCTTTGGGATAAGATTCAGAATAATTTGATAATAGAGGAAAGCTCCTCCGTGGTCTTAGGAATATTTGAAGGTATTCCTAAGGGCATGTTAGGACTTTTGGCTAATAGATTAAAAAATCAATATGAAAAACCTGTGTTTTTATTGAGTATAGAAAATGGAATTGCCTATGGTTCTGCTCGCTCACCTGAAGGCATCAATTTGTTAGAAAAACTTTGGAGCTTTAAAGATAACTTTATTGAATTAGGGGGGCATCAACGGGCCTTTGGCTTCAGCCTTTATAAAGAGAAAATAACTGAATTTAAGAATATTATAAAACAATTAGGGATAGAGTATGAGAAAAGAGAAAAATTTTTGTTTATAGATGGCCAAACCAATCTAACTGAGCTTCTATTAGAAGAAAATCAATTAGCGATCAAAGAGATGCCTCCCTTTGGTCTATCTCACACTCCCCCTCTTTTAGTTATCAAAAACTTTGAAATCAAAGATTTTGAAATATTAAAGGAAAAACACACAAAATTGTCATTAAGAGAAGGCTCACAGGAAATCACAGCTATCTGTTTCAATCAAGTTTTACCCTCAAAGGTTAAATTATTGGCGGCGGTACCATATTTTAATAATTATTCTATGAAATTGGAGCTTAAAGTTGAAGACTTTAAGGCTTAAACTGAGAGAAATAAAGGAGGAAGAGGAACTCCATTATTTAGCTCCAGAGGCAAAAAAATCTAAATTTTCCAAAGGGCGTCTAAGAGCCGAAGATGAATGTGAAATTCGCACTGCCTATGAAAGAGATAGAGATAGAATTATTCACTCTAAGGCCTTCCGAAGGCTTAAACATAAAACTCAGGTCTTTCTTGCTCCAAGAGGAGATCATTATAGAACTCGTTTAACCCATACCTTAGAAGTTGCTCAAATAGCCCGCACTATTGCCACTGCTCTGAGATTGAATAGTGACCTCACTGAAGCCATTGCTTTAGGTCATGATCTTGGGCATACACCCTTCGGACACGCAGGAGAAGAGGTGTTAAATGAAATTCTTGAAGGTGGTTTCCGACACTACGAACAAAGCTTACGGGTAGTTGATTACTTAGAGAAGGAGGGTCGTGGCCTTAATCTGACTTATGAAGTTAGAATGGGAATCCTTAGACACTCTAAAGGGAAGGGCACTATAGTAGTTGAGGAAGAGGAAGATCTTCCCTTAGAGGCTCAAGTAGTAAGATTTTCTGATATCATTGCCTATGTAAATCATGATATTGACGATGCTATAAGAGCAGGCATTATAGAAGAAAGGGAACTTCCTGAAATAGTAAAAAAACAACTGGGCAATACCCATGCTAAAAGAATTGACACCCTCATAAAAAGTTTACTAAGGGGTACTATAGAGGAAAACTACAAGAGAATTAACATGGAGCCTGAAAAACTCTCTGCCTTAGAAAAGATGAGAGATTTTCTCTATGAGCGAGTATATTTTTCTCCTATAGTACGCCGAGAATTTGAAAAAGCCAAAAAAATTTTGTATACTCTCTTTGAATACTATAGCCAACATTTCGAAAACATAGAATATTTCATAAAAGTTAAAGACCTGTTTCCCGAAGAGAGTAAGGAAAGACTTATTGCTGACTATATCTCGGGTATGACTGATCGCTTTGCCCTTTATGAGTATGCGGAGCACTTTATTCCAAAACCATGGGGAATAAATATTCCCTTAGGAGGGTTTATATAGATGAGGCCTCTAAGAATAGGTTGGTTTACAACTGCCAGAGATGAAGCCTCTTTCAAACTTCTTCAGGTAGTTTACAACGAGGTTGTCAAGGGTAATTTGAACCTAAACATTAGCTATGTATTTGTAAGCAAGGAAAGAGAAGAAACTCCCATGGCGCGCCTTTTTATTGACACAGCGGAAAAGGAGATGGGATTAAGGGTAATAACCTTCTCTGCATTAAAATTCAAACCAGAACTTCGCAAGGAAAATATTGAGTTCTGGAGAAAGCTTTATCATCATGAAATCTTGCAGAGAATTCCTGAAGAGGTAGATCTTGGAATGCTTGCAGGCTATATGTGGATAGTATCACCTGAATTTTGTGAAAAAATTCCCCTACTCAACCTTCACCCTGCCCTACCTGGCGGTCCAAAGGGAACTTGGCAAGAAGTTATCTGGCAATTAATTAGTGCACGAAGTGCAGAAACAGGTATTATGATCCACAGAGTTACTACCGAACTTGATGAAGGCCCCCCTCTAACCTTTGTTAGATTTTCTCTTAGAACCCCAGAATTTGAACCTCTATGGATAGAAACCGAAAAGATTCTTTTAAAGTATCATTTAAAGGGATTGAGAGAAAAAGAGGGAGAAGGCAATGCCCTTTTTAGAAAGATCAGAAGTGAAGGTGTAAAGAGGGAGTTGCCACTAATTGTATTAACACTAAAATACTTTTCAGAGGGAAGGATAGCTTGGGATTGCCAAGCCCTACCCGTGGACCTCACCAGGGAAGTGGATAACTATGTGGCTGCCTCTTTTCAAAACATTAAATAGAGGTTAATGTAAAATATTGTTAAAATATTAATCAATTTTGGAGGATGTAAAATGAGATTATTATATCTCGTATTTTCCCTATTTCTATTCTCTGGATGTGTTGCCCTTCAACAGGATGATGTTTCCTCTTTAAAGATAAAAATTCTGAATCTTGAGACTCTCTCTCAGAGGCAAGCAAATAGGATTGCGGAACTTGAAAGGAAAGTTGATATGATGGAGAGTAAACTTACTAAAGAATTTACTGATAGATTCCTTCAGGCCCAAATTAAGATGACTTCCGATCTTGAAGAAACAAAGAGAGAACTTGCCCTTTTGCAGAGTAAAATGGAAGAAATGCACTTTCAAAGAGAAGCAGAGGGTAAAAACCAAAGAAAAGCCCTGGAAGAACTTAATAGTAAAATTGAAGCCCAAAATTTAAGGATCAAAAAAATTGAAACAAAAATTGAAGAATTAGCAAGAATTAAAGATTTGATTTCCAATCTAACTCAAGCTTCACCTCCAAGTCAACCTCCAAGTGCACCTCCAACTCCACCTCCAAGTCCGCCTCCAACTCCACCTCCAAGTCAACCTCTAAGTCCACCACAAGGCCCACTTCAACCCTCTGACCATAAAACCTTAAGTCAACCTATCGCTAATGTTACCTTAATGGAAACTCCACCAAAAGGACAACCCTTAGTGGACAAAACCAAGGAAAACAAAACCAATGAAAATAAAACCATAGCTTCCGCCAAAACACCTCTTAAAGAAGACGACCTATATCAAAAAGCCTTTAGTCATTATGAAAAGGGAAATCTTAAGGAAGCAAAATCAACCTGGGAGGAGTATGTTCAAAGATTCCCCAAGGGAAAATGGATTGGGCAAAGTTACTTCTATCTTGGAGAGATTGCCATGAAAGAAAAGGACTTTGAAACAGCTATCTTAGAATATCAAAAGTTAATTGAGATGCCTGGAGCTAATCCCTTAAAACCCAAAGCCATCCTTAGACAAGCAGAGGCCTTCTTAGCCTTAAAAGATAAAAAAGCAGCAGAAATTTTACTTAAAAAGGTTATTAAAAATTATCCCGGAACGATAGAGGCTAAAGAGGCTGAAAAAAAATTAAGAGAGTTAAAGTAGTGCTAACACCTAATCCTCCTCTGCTTTAATTAATCCTGCTCTATAGGGATTAATAGTAACCACAGGTATAGGAGAATTTTTCACCACCCCTTCCGCCACACTTCCAAAAAGTATCTTATCAAGCCCCTTTCTACCGTGAGTTCCCATTACAATTAGATCTACTCCTTGATCTTGGGCAATTCTAATTAAAGTTTCTACAACATCTCCCTTTTCAATCACTGTTTCTACCTCAGTATAATCAGAGAAGTTTTCTTTGATAAAGTCCTCCATTGATTTTTTGGCACCCTCTAAAAGAGTATTTTCAAGTTCGGTGAGAGTTTTAATATCCACATAGATGCCTTCATATGTTGAGAGATCCTCTAAAACATATGCTACAATAATTTTTGCCTTCATTTGCTTAGCAAAGCCCTTAGCCCATTTGGCTACTACTGGAGCTACCTCTGAAAAATCAACAGGCACTAATATCTTTCTAATCTCTTCCATAGGACCACCTCCTCCTATATTTTCAGACTCTCTCTTCTTTAATACCCTATATTGCGCCCAAAATCAAGAGGTTAAATTCTTTTCCTCGAGATAGAATCTGAAGTATGAACTCTTATATAGCTCTTTATTAGTCTTTGAAAAAGTTGCCTAAGATAAGGATCTTTTATCTCTGAGCAACTCAACTTAAGGGACCTCCAATCTTCCGGTGAAAAGGAAATCTTCCAGGATGGAACCCCCCTTTCCCCTACCCTTCTCCAAAAGACAAACCTTAGATTTTTTATAGGAAATTCTTGGGTTGAAGGATAAAGACCTTTCATCTTTTCTAAAAGACCAAGATAGTTTATCTGGAGTTCCTGTAACTCATAATGATCGTCCACACCTATGTATAGAGTTTCATCCTGAAAATAAAGGGGAACAATCTGATTCGCTTTTTCCCTAAAGAGCTTTCCCCAAAGTTCTTTAATATGAAGCATAACCTTGAGGTTTTCTTTAATCTTAGGAGGTAATTGGAGGGAGAGAGTTAATTTCTTAAGAGACTCCATATTTCTTCAAGGTCTTCTGTAGAGCATCATAAACCCTTTCCTGTAAAGCTTTGAGAAAGACATCCGATTCTGCTTCAAAGCGAAGAACAAGAACTGGTTGAGTGTTTGAAGCCCGCACAAGGGCCCATCCTTCATCAAATTCAATACGAGCGCCATCCACATCAATTACTTTTAAGCCCTCTTCTTTAAAAGCCTTCACCAGATCTTCTACCACCTTAAATTTGACTTCATCAGGACAGGGAGTTCTTATTTCTGGTGTAGAAACCATCTTTGGTAGCTCCTCTAAAAAGGAGGAAAGAGGTTTAGAACCTCTGGAGAGAATTTCTGCAAGTCTCAGACTGGCATACACGCCATCATCAAATCCAAACCATCTATCTCCAAAAAAGATGTGTCCGCTCATTTCACCCGCAAGTAAAGCTCCTTCCTCCTTCATCTTTCCTTTAATGAGAGAATGACCTGTTTTCCACATAATTGGCACACCACCCAGTTCCTCTATCCTTCTATAGAGAATCCTTGAACACTTAACTTCTGCAATAATCTTAGCAGAGGGATGTCTCTTTAATAGATCTTCCGCAAAAATCATCAACAACTGATCTCCCCAGATGATATTCCCTCTTTCATCTATGACTCCAATCCTATCTCCATCTCCGTCATAGCCAATACCTACCTCAAGCCCCTCACGAAGAACTGTCTCCTTTAGATATCTCAAATTTTCAGGAACTACTGGATCAGGATGATGATGGGGGAAGGTTCCATCCACTTCACAAAAGAGACAAAAAACTTCACATCCTAATCTTCTGAAAATCTCAGGGGCAGTTAAAGCACAAACCCCGTTTCCTGGGTCAAGGGCAACCCTTAGTGGTCTATCAAGTTTTATGTTTTCTTGAAGAAAGTGTAAATAATCTTCAAGCACCTCTCTCTGAGTGACTTTGCCCACGCCTTTCTCAAAGTCCTGTTCCTCAATTATTTCTCTTAGCCTTTGGATCTCCCTTCCAAAAATAGTATCTTTTCCTACACAGATTTTAAAGCCATTAAATTCAGGAGGATTATGGGATCCCGTTACCTGAATCCCCCCTCCCAAACCTTCTATCCTAAATAGTGAAAAATACATAACAGGAGTAGGAGTAACCCCAATATCAATAACATCAATACCAGAAGAGGTGATACCTTCTATTAGAGCATTCTGCAAAACAGGTCCTGAAAGCCTACCATCTCTTCCACAAATAACCCTCTTACCACCCTTTCTTTTAACTAAAGTTCCATAGGCTCTACCAATTAGATTAGCACTTTCTTCAGTCAAATCTTCTCCTACTTTACCTCTTATGTCATATTCCCGGAAAATGTAGGGATTTACTTTCATAACCCACTCCTTTTACTATTTTAAATTTTAACCCCTTGAACTAATTTCCTTAATTCTAAATAGGTCTCTCTAACCCTTTGAACATATTCTATAAAGAGAGGAAGCTCACTGAGGGGAAGACTTTGAGGGCCATCACAGAGTGCCCTTTCGGGATAGGGATGGAACTCTACCAATACCATGTTAGCTCCAGCAATAACTCCCTGGGCGGTGACATGATAAATATCTCTAATGCCGTCAGGTGCTTTTACCTTTGAACCTATAGGATGGGAAGGATCAATACAAACAGGAAGTCTAGTAAGTCTCTTAACCACAGGAACATGAGCAAAGTCTACCAAGTTTCTGTGGGGATCGCCCAGATGGGTTCTAACGCCTCTAAGACAAAAGACAATTTTTGTATTTCCCTCCGAGGCAATATACTCCGCAGCATTAAGACTTTCCTCAAGGGATAGGCCATAGCCTCTCTTGTACAAGACAGGAAATTCTGTTTGTCGCCCAACTTCTTTTAAAAGTTCAAAATTCTGAGCATTTCTCGTTCCAATTTGGATAAATACTCCACAGGGATTGCCCGCAGCATCTAAAGCCTCCTTAATTTCCTCAATATGATGGGGAGCTAAAACCTCCATAGCAATCACCTTTATGCCATACTTACCCGCTAAATCAAATAACCAGGGGAGACAGGCCTTACCATGACCTTGAAAATCGTACGGAGAAGTTCGGGGTTTATAGGCCCCCATTCTGGCACAACAAAGCCCTACCTCTTTCAGCGCCTTAAATATACTTTCTGTATTTTCATAGGTATCTACCGCACAAAGACCTGCAAAGATGTGAAAAGTGTCCTGGCTAAATTGTAAACCCATATACTCGAACCCAAAATCTCCTAAGGCACCATGCCTACCCAAAAGTCTATATTTTGCTGTTACTTTAATAGCCTTTTCCACACCAGGTAAATTCTCTATCTCCTCTTGAGATACCATATAATCCTCCCCAATAAGATGAACTTCTATAAGTGAACGAGTTACACCCTTATGTTCCATAACCTTTATCTGTAAGTGAGGAAATCGCTTAAGATATTCTAAAAGATCCTTAAACTCTTTACTCTCTTGGGTAATATGGGGCTCAAGAATGATAATCATGAGTTTTACCTCCTATTTGTGATTAATAAAATTATTAAATAATAAAATACCAAAATAAAAAATTGCAAGCGGTAATTGGCCCTAATAAACCCTTGAGAACTAATTAAAAAGGTTTAATTTTAATTTCAGATGAAAACCCTTCTTCGAAAAACACCACTTTCCTCAAAAATTTTTATACTTTTATTATTAATTCTCATTCTATTTTCTGGCTTGCTTTCTTTAGCTTTCTATTTTCACTTGAGAGAGAGAGTTCTTTCCAACTCCTATGAAAAAATGACCATTATATTTGCACAAATGGATGCCCTGGGAAAGTATGTTATGTATAATCTCAGACCTACCATTATAGACATCTTTGAAGAATTAGGGCTTAAAGATAAATTCGTTAGAGAAGCTATGTCTACCACTCATGTGAGAAAGATTGTTATGGAATACTTTAAAGAAACTTTTCCTCAAGTCACTTATGAAAGGGTCTCTCCCATACCAATTAATCCTGAAAACAAGTTTAAGTCAGTGCACTATGAACTTTTGGCAAAGTTCAAGGAAGATACTTCACTATGGAAAGGCCTAATTAAAACTGAAGAGGATGAATTCTTAATTATTGCAAAACCAATCTTCACGCAAAGGGATTGCCTCCTCTGCCACGGAAGTCTTAGGAGAATGCCTAAAGCCCTTTTAAAGTATTACGAACTAAAAAAGGATTTTCCCTGGAAGGAAGGAGATATTATAGGAATTGAGTTAGTGAAATATCCAGTAAAAGAGGCCCTAAACGAAGTTAGGGCCTTGGTGATCGGTCTGTTTTTAATTAGCGTCTTTTCAGCCATCATACTCTTGTTTGTGTTGGAGGGTCTTCTTTACAGTATAATTGTCAAACCCTTAAAACTACTTAATTCTCACTTTAAAGACTTGAGGGAAGGAAAAATATCCCTTAAAACCTTTTTACCAGTAGTCTCTGAAGATGAAATTGGTGAATTATTTGAATCCTTTAATAAACTATCCTCACACTTAGATTATACTCAAAGGACCCTTTATGAAAACTTTAAAACTCTGGAAACACTTTTTGAGAGTATAACCCATCCTATTGCGCTTATTAACAGTTGTTGTGAGGTTGAAATAGCAAATCATGCCTATAAAGGAAGCCCTTATAAAAAGTGTAATATAGAGTTTATTCATCAAGTATTTATTAAAAAGGAAAATCTTAAAATCGAGGTCGAAGAAGATGGAAGAACCTATCTTCTTTCTCTGTATCCAGTATTTGACAATAAGGGAGAGGTAATCAAAGTGGTGCAAATTCTTGAGGACATAACGGAGAAAAAAATGATGGAGGAGCGCCTTATAATGACCGAAAAATTAGCAGCCATTGGACAACTTTCCGCAGGTCTTGCCCATGAGATCAACAATCCCCTCTCAGGTATTATTCTATTGCTTAATCAGTTAAAGAGGGAGCAACTTAACCCCCAAGAACGACAAAATTACTTTGAGCTAATTCAACAGGGACTCAATAAAATTCAAATGCTCATAAAGGATTTGCTCAACTTCGCAAGAACCTCTGATCTAAAACCCCAACGAATCTCCATCAATGAGATAATTAAGAATCTTTTAAACCTAAGTAGTCATTTATTAGAAAAGGAAAAAGTAAAAGTTATATTTAATCAAAATGATCATATACCCGAAATTTTTCTTGATAAAGACAAAATTGAACAAGTTTTTCTAAATATTATACTAAATGCCATTCAGGCAATGGAAAATACTTCTGAAAAAGTTTTAATAATAGATACCTACATAAGGGACAATAAGGTTTGCATCTCCTTTCAAGATAATGGACCGGGAATACCTGAAAATATTGCTAATCGAATTTTTGATCCTTTCTTTACTACCAAAGGACCAGACAAGGGCACTGGGTTAGGACTTTCAGTGAGCTTAGCTATAGTAGAAAAACACGGTGGAAGGATTTATCTTGATAAATCCGACAAAGGTGCTAAGTTTGTTATAGAATTTCCCCTTTCTAACAATTAGAGAAAACCCATGAGAAAGGCCCATATTCTGGTAGTTGATGATGAAATAATCCTTCGAACCGCTCTTCAGAGCATACTGACATCCCAGGGCTTTGAAGTAAAAACCTGTGAGTCAGGTCAAAGGGCTCTCAATTTATTACAACAAGAGCCCTTTGATCTTGCTCTGGTAGATGTAAGACTTCCAGATATGAATGGCCTCGAACTGATGCAGGAAATCAAAAGAATTTCACCGGACACAGGAATCATAATAATTACCGCTTATGCAGAGGTCAAATCAGCAGTTCGAGCCATAAAAGAAGGGGCTTTTGATTATCTTTCCAAACCCTTTCAAGAAGAAGAATTATTAATCACCATAGAAAAATTCTTGAAATACAGAGATTTAGAAAAAGAGTTGAAAACCCTAAAGGAAATCCTTCCTAAGAGCTATTTAGTAAAAGATTTAATTGGTGAAAGCAAAGCCATAAAGGAGGTATTACAAAAAGTTGAATTAGTAGCAGAAAGGGACGTCCCTGTTCTAATCTATGGAGAATCTGGAACAGGAAAAGAGGTTATAGCGGACCTAATTGTCCAATTATCCAACAGAAGAGACCATCCCTATATAAAACTTAATTGCACCGCCATACCAGAAACACTCTTTGAAGCGGAACTTTTTGGTTTTGAAAAAGGTTCCTTCACTGGTGCCCTTGAATCAAAGAAAGGTAAGTTAGAATTAGCCCATACAGGAACTATTTTATTA
Organism: Caldimicrobium sp.; assembly: GCA_025059715.1. Taxonomy (GTDB): domain Bacteria; phylum Desulfobacterota; class Thermodesulfobacteria; order Thermodesulfobacteriales; family Thermodesulfobacteriaceae; genus Caldimicrobium. The sequence goes on along the minus strand of JANXCE010000023.1, from coordinate 20,767 downwards.
GATGAAATAGGAGATCTTCCCCTTAGTATCCAACCAAAACTCTTAAGAGTGCTCGAAACTAACAGCTTCTATCCATTGGGTTCCAAAAGAGAGGTTAAAGTAAATGTTCGATATATATTTTCTACAAGCAGAGATCTAAAAAAATTAGTTGAAGAGGGAAAATTTAGAGATGATCTCTATTATAGAATTAATGTTATTCCGATTAAAATGCCCCCTCTAAGAGAGCGTAAAGAGGACCTTCCCCATCTCATAAAATATTTCTTACAGACCTTTTCTGAAAAATACCAAAAGAAAATACCCGAAATTTCAAAGGAGGCTTACCTTGCCTTACTGAACTATAATTATCCTGGCAATGTCAGAGAATTAAAACATCTCTTGGAGCGTGCACTTTTACTATCAAAGGATAACATTATAACTCTAAGGGATTTACCAGAGGAGCTCTGGATAGATAAAGAAGGCAGTCAATCAGAGATAAATTATTATAGATGTAAAGAATTAATAGAAAAGGAACTTATCTTGAAAACTTTGGAGGACTGTAAAGGAAAGAAATCTGAAGCTGCCAAGAAATTAGGTATATCCAGAAAAACCCTTTGGCAAAAAATAAAAAAATTTGATATTAAATTAACAAAAAATTAAGTTATCACTTTCATTGGTAGAGATTAAAAAACCAAATTAAAAAATCAAAAAATAGAGGAGGAGTAAAATAAAAAAAAGTAAAGCAAAGATCTCTGAAATCACCACTAAGAAGACAATTCTCCTACCTGTAGGACTAAGCTTTAGATAAACTTTATCGAGAAAGAACTTCCAAGCCTTTGTAACTGTTTTGGAACTTTCAAGGATCATGGCATAGTTAATGATACTTTTTAACCAAAGATTTAATTCCATAATTTCTTCTTTTGTTAGATTATTTCTAATTTCTTCCAACTCTATGTAGCTACCTCCATCCCTTTCCAGTAAACGAAACTGAAACTTACGAGGCAAATCCCCTTCTAAGGTTATCATTAGATGAGAAAAGTCAGAGGAATAATCAATCTTTACCTCATAATCAATAAGCCGATCAACTCTCTCCAAATATAAAGTGCAGTGATAACTATCTGTCATGCTCAATGGAATCTTAAAATTATGAGCCTTAAGATGCCACTGAATGTTTAATCTAAAAAGGAGTTCCAAATTGCTCAAAACTTGAGAAAGAGACTTTAGACTAACGGGCACTGTAAAAGCAATTCTATTTTCCATATTCCTCTGAAACCGCAAAAAGGACCGGGATGGAAATATCCTCAAAGAGCCTCTTTGGCAAATTGAAGGATCTTATCCTATCTAAATATCCTTTATATTTCTTTTTACCCATAATCAAGAGATCATAGTTATCCGCTTTAAGTTCCTTTAAAATTTCCTCTTTAGGTAAACCATAACGGAGCTTGATTTCTATAGGTATCCCTTTTCTAAGTGCAAGCATCTTCAGATTCTCTAAAATCTGTAAACCTTCGCGCGTCAAACTTTCGTCTAAGTATCTTCTACACTCTTCTCTATTAATAGCATAGATTTCGTTAGTGAAATGTTTAGGGTAAGCATCAACCACGTAGAGACAAACAAGTTTGGCTTGAAATTTTTCAGCTAAGCTTAAAGCTAATTCTTGAGCTCTGAGATTGTGACTCTCGGTATCAACACAAAGAAGTATTTTTTTGAGAGTGTTTTCCATTTAAAGAGGGGGCCTAAGCCCCCCTTTAATTCACCTATTTTTCTTTAATAATGAAGGGCTCTGGTCCAAGAGCCATTATAAAGAGAAGTGCTAAAATGGCTTTAACTGTTGCCGCAACAAAACCGATCACAAAGGCTGTCCCACCCGCCTTTCTAAGATCATCAAAGGCAATGTTTAGTCCCACACCTGCAAAACCAATAGCCATAAAAATCTTCACTATATCTCTTCCCAGGAGATCTCTTACTTCTGGAGAGAAAAATTTGAGTTCGTTCAGGGTAACCATGATGAAAAAGCCTATGATAAAAATAGGGAATTTTTCCTTTATAACCTGCCAAGTGTTAATCCGCTGTGTAACATCGCCAGCTTGACGAGCAGGCCTTACCACATAGTAGTAAATAGCCCACAAAACAACGATAGGAATGAATCCTATGCGAACAATATTTACAACATTAGCGGTAAGTAAAGCCTCATGTCCATACCAAGTTGCTGCTGCTACCAATTGAGCGGTATTAAGAATAGCTGTGCCCACCCAGGCACCGTATACCGCTTGATGAAGATTTAACAATTTACCAATATAGGGAAAGGTAAAAAGCGCTAAGGTTCCAAAGAGCAAGATGGTCCCTATAGCATAGAAGAAGTCTCTGGGTTTGGCATTAACTACTGGTGCTACCGCGACTGCTGCAGAGACACCACAGACACCAACTCCTGCTCCCATAAGCCCCATAAGACCGTCATCAGCCTTAGCTCTTTTACCCCATATTGATATAACTATGTTGGCTCCTAAGACAAATATAACTACTAAAACAAAGCCTATTAGACCAACTCTTAAAACATCCGACCACATATAATAAGCGCCCAATATAATAATACCAGGTTTTATGAAAGGTCGCGCTGCAACCGTGCCTGGCTGAAGAACACCTGGAACTCCGATTGTATTTCTAATTAACATACCTCCAAGAAGAAGCACCGCCACATAGGTTATTTGAAACTGGTTCATTCTCTCACCAAAGGTAAATTTCCCGGGTATGGCCTTATTTTGAACTATATACTCGTAATCCTCCTTCTTTAAAATGAAGGGTTTAGAAGGTTTCTTTTTCTCAAGACCTGCTTGATACTTTTCCATAGCCTTTTTGTAGGATTCTTGACGTTCTTTAACATAATCCTCATAAGATAAAGGTTCCTTACCCTCTTTAATAGGTTTTAAAACCCTTGAAGCCTCTCTATACCCTCTATGTAGATCTCCAATAACATATTTATCATATTGGAGAACAAGCCAGGCAAAAAGTATGCATACAAGTAATCCTGGTAACATCCTTGGCCATTGTCTTACATCAGTTAAATCAACACCTACTCCCATAATTCCACCTCCTAACAAAATTTTTTAATATTTAAGTAAATAAATAGCAGAAATAACCTTTTTATCAATGATACCTAACATAACCAAGATTACCACAATAGCAGCAACTATGAGAACTGCATAGTCCTCTCTTCTTTCTGCGGAAAAGGTTTTCTCCGCTCTTTCTTCAAGTTCCTTTGCTTTTGCCTCTTCTTGCATATTATCACCCCCCTTGTTATTTGATTACTGTTACAGGACAAGCAGCATACTCTACTACTCTGGAAGAAACACTTCCTAAAAGCACTTTCTTAGCCCCGTGTCTACCATGAGATCCAATAAAAATCTCATCAATTCCCTCATCCTTTGCAAAGGCTACAATTTCATCCGCCGGCCTGCCTTCTCTGATAACACCTTTAGCCTCTACACCCATGGCTCTGACTTTTTCCAAAGCTTGATCAATAATAACCTTTGCCTCTTTCCTCATAAAATCTCTAACCATATCACAATCAATTTCAGTCAAGCCCACAGGACAAAAGTCTTCAACTACATATAAAACTACTAACTCTCCACCCTCACTTTTAACCCTATCTACTGCTTTAGCCAAAACCCGATCTGATATCTCTGAACCGTCAACACAGGCTAATACCTTACTCATGCCCCACCTCCTTATTTAATTATTTACCCAATAATAAATCAAATTATATGCCGAAATTAATCAGTGGACTATAGAGGATTTTGTTACCGAGAAGTAACTAAATTTTTATGATATGGAAAGAAAAGGTAACAAAATGATTTCAATTTTTTGATCTCGTATCCAAATTATTCCTTTTCTTTAACTTTCTCAACCACAATGAATGGCGTTCCCTCACATACTCTTCCTCCACTTTACCGGTGAACATAGCCTTTAGGAGTGGCCAGTTGGCCTTTACCCCGAGGACAAAGAAAAGATGAACGAGGAACAGCAGAATGAAAAGACCCCCAAAGATAGTATGTAAAAGATTAACAACTGACTCTACCTTAGGTGGATAAACTATCCACTCTAAGTTCTTCAAAACCTTAAGAATTCCAGTTATTACTAATATCGAGGTAACGCCAGCTATTCCTACATAGGCATATCTTTGTTCTGGAAGCCATTTATCAGCAGGTGGATGCTTCGTCAACCCAAAGGAAGCTAAGATTGCCTTTATGGAGTTAACAAAATCTCCCTTCCTTGGCAGAAGGCCAAAATCTCTTCTTATCAAATGGTAGGTGATATGAAAAAAGACACCAAAGGTAAAGAAAATCGCAAAGATGTAATGAAGTTTTGTTAAAAGATAGAAATCCGCGGTCCATTTTAAACCAGGTAGTTCTGTTATATAATATCTTTTAAAAAGGGGAAGACAACCTAAGCCTGTAAAGATCAGCATGATACCAGATAGGGCTATGAGCCAGTGTTCAAATAAAATGACCTTAGAATATCTCTTGATTTTCCCCATGTTTTTCCTCCTTTTCTTCTTTCTTTGAGTAAAAAGCTCCCACTAAGCCTGCTCCTATTCCCAGGGCTCCAGCTACAAGCACTGCCTTACCCCAAGGATTTATTTCTTCCATATAACGATTTACTACCTTTACTGGCATACCAAATCTTGCTCTTGTCTCCTTTAGTTTGGCCTCGATTTTCTCAAAGGGGATAGAAGATAGATATAGAGTTGAAGTGCCTCCATTTTGCCTATCGCCATAAATATAAAGTCCCTCTTCAGAGGCCCTGTTTTTAGCCAGGGCAAAAATCTCTTCTCTTTTTCCAAAGGTATAAACCGCTCTATCCTTTAATCGTTCTCTACAGGCAACTACGCAGGCGGGCTCTTCTCCTCTCTTTATTCGCGCATCACAGAGGTCACACTTATACATCACACCACCACCTGCTAACTTAGGCATAAGCTTTAGATAAATACCAACTCCTGCCTGTCTTTGAGGAATATGCCAGGGACAAACATCTCTGCACTTGGCACCTCCAAAACAAATATTGTGATCTATAACCGTATTTCCCTCTGGTTGTTTACTTAGAGCCCCGAAGGGACAACCTTTCACACAGGGTGGAGAGTCACAATGCATACACCGCCTGGGAATAAATAGAGTATGTCCTTCAATTTCTACCTTTTGGATAAAAAGCCAGTTATAGGGAGAAAGGGTATCTATAATTTCCCTTTTATCAGACCAGTCTTCATAGGTCTTTCGAGGCCAATAGGGTGGAATAGGTTTCTTTGGGTCTGGAAAGCGATGTTTATTAACCTCTCGACAAGCCTTTACACAAAGGGGCATGAACTCACCTTCACAGCGATCACACTTGGTAATATCAATAAGAGTAGCATATTTTCCAGGAGAAGCCTTAAGTTCCTTGGGAGTTAAAGCCAAAGCGGATAATCCCAACGCTACCTTAAAAAATTGTCTTCTATTAAAGTTCATACTGACCTCCTCCCATTTTTTATAATATTAAATCCTTTATCAAAAAATTCAATATTATAATTATTAAGTTACCAGTAGGTAAAAAATCCTCAAAAATTTGATTCAGAAAGGTAACTCCCTTTCTTAGGGGAAGCGCCATAATTGGAATTGACATACAGGCATAAAAATTGAAAGTTCTTTTAAAAAAATTTATAGAGATATTTTTCTCTGCATGCCCCCTCCCTCAAATCCTCCCTCTTTCACCCCCTCTCCTTCCCCCTCCGGGAGAGGGGTCTTCTTGTAATTTAATAAAGAGAGTATAAAATAACTTCCAAATGAGTTATCTTGTATTAGCAAGAAAGTATAGACCCCAGAAATTTGCGGAAGTAGTTGGACAAACCCATATAGTAAAAACTCTGATTAATGCTTTAAAACTAAATAAACTAAGTCATGCTCTCCTTTTCTCTGGGATAAAAGGCACAGGAAAAACGACTATTGCAAGGATTGTAGCCAAAGCACTTAATTGCCAAAATCTTCAGGAGGGCTATGAACCCTGCAATGAGTGTTTACACTGTAAAGAAATCAACAAGGGTATCTTTGTAGATGTCCTGGAGATAGATGCTGCTTCTAATAGAGGTATAGATCAGATTAGAGAACTGATTGAAAATCTAAAATATGCACCCGTTAAGGGAAAGGCCAAGGTGTATATTATTGATGAAGCCCATATGTTAACCAAGGAAGCAAGCAACGCCCTGCTTAAATCTTTAGAAGAGCCTCCCAGACATGTATACTTCATATTAGCTACCACAGAACCTAATAAACTTCCCCCTACGATACTTTCCCGGTGTCAAAGATATGATTTTCGGAGATTAGATACCAAAACCGTGATGCGATATTTAAAAAGAATTTGCGAGGGCGAAAACTATCTCATAGAAGATTCTGCTTTGGAACTTATAGTCAAGGAAGCACAGGGAAGTGTAAGGGATGCCCTTTCCCTCCTCGATCAGGCTATGGCTTATGGAGTAAAAACTAGAGAGGATGTTGTTGTTGCCCTTGGATGGCATGAAGATTCCCTTTTAGAGGATTTAGCTGTAATTCTTTTAGAAAAAAATCTCCGCGAAGCTATGGAATTTTCAACACACCTCTATGAAAGAGGGATAGACCTTCTCCATCTTATGGAAAAACTTACGGAGTTTTTTAGAAATCTCTTTTTGGCTAAGGCCTTACACAAAGAATTCAATTTTGAGATATACAATTCTAAACTAAAGGAACTCTATGTGGTAACCTCCTTAGAAGAAATACTACTCATCTTTCAAACACTTCTTAGGGATCTTGAAGTCTTGAGAAGATCCTCCTACCCTCAGCTACAATTCGAGCTCACCTTAGCTAAAATCTGTGAATACGAAAAGCTTATACCTTTGAGAGAAATACTCCAAAAACTGGAAGGTCTCTCCAGTAAAGCGGAATTGCTTTTTCTGACAAGTGAAGAAATTTCTACTAAACCAAAGGATTGGGAAAATTTTCTAAAGAGTTTAAAAGGGGATTACCCCTCACTGTATCAGATTTTAGAAAAACTACCTGAACCGGAGATCAATTCCCAGGATGTTGTTATTACTGTTAAGGGAGAAGAAAATACTCTTATAGACACTTATTTGCCTCTACTAAAAGAAAAGATAGAAAAATACTTCCACAAAACTTTAAAACTGCATAGAGAAACCCTAAAAGAATTTTCTCCAGAAGAGATTAAAACTCGCCCAGAGGTTCAAGCCATAATCAAAGAATTTTCTGCAAAAATTGCTTACATAGAACCCTATAAAGGAGTAGAGCCATGACCTTACCAAAGGAATTACAAAGGCTTTTTAAGGAAGTGCAAAGAATACAGAAAAAAATGGAAGAGACTACTAAGGAACTGGAAGAGAAAATTGTAACTGCCCAAGTGGGAGGCGGGATGGTGAGGGTCACTGTTAATGGAAGACAAGAAGTCCTGTCTATTGAAATTGAAGAGGAGCTCCTAAAACCCGAAGAGAGGGAAATGCTTCAGGATCTGCTGGTAGCAGGAGTAAATGAAGCCCTTAAGAAAGCTAAAGCCCTCTTAGAAGAGGAATTGGCTAAAGTAACTGGAGGCTTAGCCTTACCACCAGGTTTTAAGCTACCTGGCTTTTAAGTGATGAATAATTTCTATCCTCCTATCCTCCAAAAGCTTATTAAGGCTTTAAGTTCCTTACCTGGAATAGGCGAGAAAAGTGCTAATAGATTGGCCCTCTTTCTAATCTCTAAAGTCTCTCTTTGTGAACTTCTGGGAGATCTTCTGAAGGAATTACCATACAAAGTTAAACTTTGTCAAATATGTCGAAATTTTTCAGAAGAGCATCTATGTGCTATTTGTAAAGATGAAAATAGAGATCCTTCAAAGATTTGTATTGTTGAATCTCCCTGGAATCTCTCTCAGATAGAGGGTGTTGGAATTTATCGAGGTTACTATTATGTATTACACTACTTACTTGCACCTCGGGAGGGTTTCGGGCCACAAGAACTGGGATTAGAGGGGCTGATCAGATTGATAGAGAATAGGCCTATCAAGGAAGTAGTTTTAGCCCTTTCACCTACCTTAGCGGGAGAAGCAACCTCTTCTTATATTGCCAAGGTTTTAGAAAATTATCCCATCAAGATTACTAAGCTTGCCTGTGGAGTCCCAATGGGAATGGAACTTCAATATGCGGACACTCTTACCTTAAAGAGGGCTTTCTTAGGGAGGGAGGTCTTAAAAGGGACTACAAGATGAATAAAGAATTCTGCAGAACACTTGCCCTTGGATCCCTTGTTAGAGGATATTTTCATAATCTTAAGGGAACCCTTCAGTCCCTCTCCTTACAATTACAAATACTTTACATGAAAAAGGACCAATATATTGCTCCCCAAGGCCAAGCCAATCTTGACAAAGCTGTTAACTTATTACAAAGGTTACAAACTCAAATTGAGGTAGCCTTAGAGGACATCAATAACGAAAACACTGGGCCTTGGGATTTAAAAGAAGTGCTCGAAAAGGAACTTCTTTTCTGGGAAGCCAATCTCTACTTTAAACACAAGGTAGTAAAGCAATTAGAGGAGCAAAAAAAGGTGCTAGTGAATCTCCCTCTCGCTGAATTGAGAGGCATACTTTGTTTAATTGGGGAGGCTCTCTATCCAAATATTCAGGAAGGTACCACCTTGAAAATCATTATAGACGAAAGTCCCAGTCCCGTGATTATTTTTCAGCTACAACATGATCTTGAAGAAAAGGTCTTTCTCCGATTAAAGGTTTTAGCCTCCCTTTTAGAGTCTCCCTATACTCTTATCGTTGAAGACCAAAGGATTATTTTGAGTATTGTTCCTTCATGAGGGAAAAGCTATTTATCTTAGGACTTTATCTCTTGGAGAGGGGAAGGCTTCAAACTCCCAAGTGGTGGGAAGATTTTCCTTCGGTTGAAAGTCTAAAGGAAAGGTATTCAAAGGAGTATGAATCAATTCTATTGATGGGTCAAAGGGAACTTGAAAGGGCCAAAAAAAGGGGAGCGGATATTCTTTTTTATAACGAACCTGCCTTTCCCGAAGAACTTAGGAATATTCCCTATCCTCCTCTTTTTGTTTATGTTAAAGGACAAATCCCAGGGTTACCCAAATTTGCTATTGTGGGGTCAAGAAATCCAACTCCCTATGGAAAGGAGGTTGCTTATTATTTTGCTCAGGAGTTAGCTAAGTGTGGCTTCGTAATAGTTTCTGGTTTAGCACGGGGAATAGACACGATAGCTCACAGGGCAACCTTAGAGGCAGGTGGTAAAACCATAGCCATAATGGGTTCTGGCTTAGATATCATCTATCCCTCAGAGAATAGAGAATTAGCTGATAAGATTGGATCCTTTGGAGGGGCCTTGATTTCCGAGTTTCCCCTTGGGACAAAACCAAAAAGGGAAAACTTTCCCCGTAGGAATAGGCTCATCAGTGGTCTATCTCAGGGAATCCTTGTGGTAGAAGCCTCTGAGAAAAGCGGGACTTTTTTAACTGCCAAATGGGCCCAAGAACAAGGAAAAGAGGTTTTTGCAATCCCGGGGAGTATATTCTCTGAGAAAAGTAAAGGAACGCACATTTTGATAAAAGAAGGGGCCATTCCAGTAAGTGAACCTAAGGAAATCTTAGATTATTATGGAGTAAAGAGCTGGCCAAAGGACGCTCCAAGTTCAGTGGAAAATCTCAGTAAGGAGGAAAAATACCTCTGGGAGCTCCTTTCACCCTATCCGATGCATCTTGAAGAGATAATTCATAAAAGTGGTAAAAGCCCTGCTCAAGTCTTACAAATCCTTACTCAGCTTGAAATAGAGGGAAAGGTGAAAAGTCTTCCGGGGAAATTTTATCAAAGGCTCAGTTGACTTGAAAAGCCTCTCTTACTACTCCTTCTGTATTAATTACATTTAAAGCTTTAAATATCTTTTCAAAGAGACCCTCCATATCTCCCAGAATATGCTCTTTTATCTCCGCTGGTAGGTCCCACCACTCCCTCTTAAAGGCTCCAAAACCTTTTTTTCTAATCTTGTATAGGAATTGAGCTTCTGTAAGACCTTCCTTCCACTCACTTTTGAAATTTTCCTTGAGATAAGCATAAATTTTTTCTCTAAAACTCATAGGCAAAGCGGGATGATCATAGAGAAAGTTTTGAAAGCCCGTAGCTAAGTGCACCTCTATGCATTCTTCCTCTGGAAACTTATAGAAGGCCTCTTCGGGAAGAGTAGATGCTCCGTGTTGAACCGCACCTGCCAGACCAAATTCTTCACGAGCAATACGGGAAAGGGTTTTAAGTGTCTCAAAGTCAAGGGCTACCTCTGCCACTCGTCCATCCGGTAAAACCACACCTCCATGAGTTGTGCCAGTTTGTACGCTAATCTTGGAAAGTCCCACTTCTCCTCTAAAGGATTCTGTAAACCCTTTCATAAAGGCCCTTAGTTCTTCAGGAGTGCTATTCCTTCCTCCTATCTCTCCTATTTCTCCTCCTAAGTTTACTGTGATCTCCCTGGGTTCTTGATCTCTAATAAACTCCGCAAGTTCTGCTGTGACTTCAAAGTTGGGTCTTTGCTGTTCCAAAAGATCTGATACCTCAAGATTTACAAGAGTTGAGGCATCAATATCTATATTATAGAATTGGGCTGATAAAGCTTCCAAAATCAACTTTTTTAGAGCCTCCTTTTCCGCTTGAGCATCCCCATAAAAGGATTTTCTGTTAAGCTGAAAGTGATCCCCTTGGAGAAAAACAGGTCCATCAAAACCCTCTCGAAAAGCTGCGGAAAGGATTACCACTGCATACTCAAGGGGCCTCTGCTTGGTGTAGCCAATCTCAGACTTAGCAATCTCAAAGATAAAAGTGCCAACTCTAAGTCTTTTGGCCACTCTAAAAATTCTTCTCGCCACATCGTAAGTCATTCCCCGAATATTAAAAGCTGGAACCGTAAATCCAGGAAATTTTTCTGAAAACCTTTTATATAAAGGATAGATAGACGCTCCTCTATAATTAAGATTCTGAAGGATATCAAGGAGCTCCTTTAACTTTACCTGTTTCACATGGGGATTCTCCTCAAATACCGCTTCGTATAAGAAACTATCCATTAGGGAAGGATCTTCCGCTAAAGTTTTAAACTTCTGAAGACTTTGCACCATAGGGATTCCCCGGAAAAGTTTTGTTCATATCTTAACATGGAACAAGCCTTATGCAAGCAAATTTTTAAACTCTTCACAAAACTCTTAACAAAAATTTTATTATTTTGTTACTATTGACAAAGGGTTTAGGGGTATTATAGTAATTAAAATTACCATTATGGGGAGGTAATATGAAAGAAAGAGCTTTACTTTTGGGAAGCCTGATTGTCCTATCTCCTGAATTGGTCTATGGTATGCATATAAGTGAGGGAATATTGCCGCTAAAATGGGCACTTTTTTGGTGGTTAATAACTGCAGTTATTTTAGGTTTAGCTTTAAGAGGAGTTAGAAATTTTTTGATGGATGATCTCCAACGCAAGGCTCTCTTTACTTTTGTGACTGCCTTTATTTTTCTCATCTCTCTTATTCCAATTCCTGTGCCTATTGCTGGCACAAGTTCCCATCCCGTGGGTGTAGCTACTGGCGTTTTTGTGCTAGGAGTTTGTGGTAGCATAGTCGCAGGCTTCATTGTTCTCCTCCTACAGGCCTTTCTGCTTGCCCATGGAGGGCTATCTACCTTAGGTGCCAATACCTTGGCCATGGCTGTAATAGGGAGTTTATCGGCATATCTTGTCATCCTTCTCCTTCAGAGAACCCCTTTCCCCCTTTATGTAAAGGCCTTTATAAGTGGAGCTGTAGCAAACTGGGCTACCTATTTAGTTACCGCCTTGCAACTCTCTCTGGCCCTAAAGGGAGATGAACCTTTGGAAGTCTTCTTAATTAAAACTATCCTTGCCTTTATGCCCACTCAATTACCCATGGGTATTATAGAAGGTGTAATTACCGCAAGCGTGGTTACTGCTATTGCTAAAAAAAGAGGCGATCTAATGGTATCCAAATATTTAAACTTACGAGAAGGGGTGGTAAAATAAAGATTAGTTTTTTGGTATTACTTGCCCTTTTCCTATTTTTAGGCTCTCCTTTCTCTAAAACTGAGGAAAAGTGGAAAGGGTTTGATGAGGTAGTCATAGGAAAAATTGCGGAGGAAAAAGGCAGGGAACCTAAAGGCCTTTTTCAGCTTGAAGGAGATTCAGAACTCTTTGTATTCACAATTCTTTCTGGAATAGCTGGTTTTATAGTAGGCTATTATTGGAGAAAACTTTTAAGCGAAAACAAAGATGCATCTTATTCGGAAAAGAGAAACTTTTTCAGTTCTACAGGCAGTTAACAGTAAGGTCAAATTCATATATTTTTTGAGCCTTTTACTTCTTACTCTTTCAACCAAAAGTATCTCTTTCTTAGTCTTAGTTATAATTTACCACTCTGGCCTTTGTTACTTTTCAGGGATCTCCTTACGAAAGCTATTAAAGATCTTCATTGAACCCCTTTTTGTGGCTATAATCTTGCTTGTAATAAAGTCAGTTCAATTGTCACCCTTGGCTTTTAATATCTCCTCTTTTTGGGAAAATCTTCACTTGGCCTTGAGAATTTTAGCTGGTTTTTCACTATTTATAACCTTTTATTTTAATACCCTTTTCACTGAAATTCTTGCCTTGTTAAATTGGCTTAAAATCCCCTTACTATTACAGGAGCTAATTTATTTAAGTTTTCGCTTTATAATCCTTTTACATCAGGAAATTATTACTATTTACATTTCCCAAAAGAATCGATTAGGCTACACTGGGTTTATAAAGGCTCTTATCTCCCTTAAATCACTTATAAAAAGCTCTTTTTTAAATGCCCTAAGAGTTTCAGAATTAACTTTACTTGCTATGCATCAAAGAGGTTTTGAATACAAAAATTTAGTTCACAGTCTCTCTTCCTTAAGAATCAGGGATTTATATGTTTTATTATTAAGCATTTCACCCTGGGTAGGATTATGGATAACTCTATAAGACTTTTGATATCTATTGAAAAATTTACCTTTGAAGAGGGTGATTTTTCTCTTAAGGAAATCCACTTTACAGTAAGGAGCGGAGAGGGAATTGCCCTACTGGGAGTTAATGGTGCAGGAAAGACTACTCTTCTAAAGCTCATCGATGGTCTATACAAGAACTATCAGGGTGAAATTCGTCTTGATGGAAGGGAAATAAGAACCCTAAAACCACGGGAGATTTATTCTAAGATGGGGTTACTATTTCAAAATCCTGAGGAACAGCTATTTGCGGAGAGAGTTTTTGAAGATGTGGCCTTTGGTCCGAGAAATATGGGATGGAGGGAAGAAAAAGTTAGAGAAGCAGTAAAAAGAGCCCTTTTATTAGTGGGCTTAGAGGGATATGATGATAAAAAGATCTTCAATTTAAGTTTTGGACAAAAGAAGAGAGTAGCCTTAGCAGGGCTTTTAGCCATGGGACAGGAGATTCTACTCTTAGATGAGCCTACCTTGGGACTTGACCCAATAGTAGAGAGAAATTTCATAGAACTTCTTAACAATCTTAAAAAAGAGGGAAAAACTATTATTGTTGCCACTCATAATGTAGATCTTGTCCCTTACTTTGCTGATAGGGTTGTTATTCTATCTGCTGGCAGATTAGTGCTCCAAGGCCCTACAAAAGAGATTTTAACCAGTCTTTCAAAAATGACAAATTATAATCTCCGACCACCTCTTGTCTCGCTACCCTTTTATTCCGTTAAAAATAACCTTTCCGAGATACCCCTTACTCCTGAGGAGGCAGAAATTCTTTTAAACAAACTTTTTCTCCGTTAAATTAATCAATTGACAATCCTTGAAAAAATTTTATGTTTTATTAAAAATGCTTCTGGAACTAAGAATTTCTAATTTTATTCTTATTGAGCACGTTCACTTAGAGTTTAATAGTGGTCTTACGGTATTCACGGGGGAAACTGGAGCAGGTAAATCCCTTTTAGTTAAAGCTCTCAATCTTCTTTTAGGTGAAAAGGGGGGAGCTCAATACATTAAACCAGGTAAAGAAGTCTCAGAAATTGAGGCTATATTTTCAGTGAACAAAGCACTGGCTAAAAAATTGGAGTCTATGGGCTATACACCAATTGAAGAAATACACCTTAAAAGGATTATATCTCCGCAGAGACAGAGATGCTATTTCAATGGCTCACCTATTACCCTTAATGAACTTAGTTTAATTACCAGGGAACTTATCTCTCTTACCAGTCAGCATGAACATTATGATTTTCTAAACAAAGAAAGGCAACTACAACTTTTTGATACCTATATAGGCTTAAGCTCCACGGTTTCACAATATTACTCCCTCTACCAGGAGTATAAATCCCTTGACAAAAAGTTGAAGGAGCTAAAGGAAAATATAAGTAAGATTCTTCTTAAAAGGGATTTCCTTCTTTTTCAAATAAGGGAAATTGAGGAGCTTAATCCCCAACCGGAGGAAGAAGAAGGACTTCTTCGTCAAAGAGAAAGATTAAGACATCTAAATTTTATAAGAGAAATTATTCATAATTTGGAACTTTCCTCGGAGGAAGCAAGCATCCAGCTCAATAATGTGCTTAACTTACTACAAAAAATATTACCCTTCGAACCCAAACTAAAAGAAAGACAGCAACATATACAGGAGCTCTATTATGAACTTAAAGAACTTAATAGAGAAATCAGAGGCCTCTTGGGAGATCTTCCGGAGGATGAGAGGGGACTGGAGGAAGTTGAGGCTCGTTTAGCAAAATATGAAAGAATAAAGAAAAAGTATGCATGCTCTACTTTAGAACTTCTTAAGCTCAAAGAACGCTTAAAGGAAGAATTAGGCCTTCTTGATACCTCAGAAGAAGAGGTTTCTCAGCTAGAAGAGAAAAAGGCTTTTCTTGAAAGGACTCTAATGGATATGGCTCTTAAAATAAGGGAGGAAAGACTAAAGGGTAGACTGAAGTTACAAGAGCAAATAAGGGAGCAACTTATGGATCTTGCTATGGAGAGGGCTATATTTGAGGTTGCCCTAAGGGAGCGCGAGGCACTGCCTCAAAATTTGACTGCTTTTGGTCTCGATGAAATAGAGTTTCTCTTTTCCTCAAATCCAGGAGTTCCCCCCAGATCACTTGACAAAATAGTCTCCGGAGGGGAGCTTTCACGGATTTTTTTAGCCTTTAAAAGTCTTATTTATGACTCCGAGGGTGGTCCTACTCTTCTATTTGACGAGGTTGATACAGGTATTGGGGGATTAACCGCTCTTAAGGTAGGGGAGAAACTGAAAGCCCTGGCTGAAAAAACCCAAGTCATTTGCATAACCCATCTACCTCAAATAGCCCGCTTTGCAGATCATCACTTTGTAGTGGAAAAAAAATTTCTCTCTGACTCTACAGAGACCATTATACGGAAACTCTCTAAAGAGGAAAGGCTTCAAGAACTTGCCCGTATGTTAGGAGAAACAGAAAACATAGAACTTGCCTCAAAAATTTTTAAGCAGTAGTTACTAAACTTTATGGCCACTGCTCTCTTACTCTTTTCAGAAGGGCTTGATAGTCTTTTATCTGGTTTAATCTTAAAAAGAGAAAACATCAGAGTTATAGCGGTAAGATTTATTACACCCTATTTTGGCTGGAAATACAAAAATAGGGCGGATTTATTTGAAGAAAAAGCAAAAACTTTGGGATTTGACCATGCAATAGTGAAAGAGATCACTGAGGAATATTTAAAGGTCCTTCAAAATCCTAAATATGGATATGGCGATCATGCTAATCCCTGTATAGATTGTAAAATCTTTTTATTTAAGAAAGCTAAAGAGCTCTTAATTAGTCTTAATGCGGATTTTATAGCCACAGGAGAAATTTTAGGACAAAGACCTATGAGCCAAAACAAACAAGCCTTAGAAGTAATTGAAAAGGAGTCAGGACTTGAGGGTTTGGTTCTGAGACCACTTACCGCAAAGCTATTGAAAGAAACAGTGCCAGAAAAGAGGGGCCTAATTAAAAGAGATAGACTATACGGGCATCAAGGAAGAAGCAGAAACTTTCAACTAAATTTAGCTAAAGAATTTGGCTTGAGAGAAATTCCAACTCCCGCGGGCGGATGTCTCCTTACGGATCCAATCATTGGGTCGAGGGTCCTTAAAGTCATCAAAGAAAAGAGACCTTTAACTCCTCTTACTGCAGAATTATTGACCTTTGGTAGACATCATTTCGAAGATAATCTTTGGATAGTTATGGGGAGAAATGAAGAGGAAAACCTCAGACTAAAAAACCTCCTATTACCTCACTATGAACTTTACACATTAAATGAACCTGCTCCTTACTTAGCAGTTATGGAAGGAAAAGTCTCGGAAGAACTAATGAAAAACATCCTTTTGAAATATTCCAAAAAGGCTCAATTAGCCCTTTCTCAGAGGAGAGAAATCCGTGTCGTTAAAATTGCGACCTGAAGGTTTAGTAGCCCTACTAACAGACTTTGGTCTAGAAGATATTTACGTAGGCGTTATGAAGGGTAGAATTCTAAGTGAGCTTCCAGAAATTAGGCCTATTCAGTTCATCGATCTTACCCATGAGATACCACCTCAGAACATAAGAAAGGCCTCCTTGAAACTAAAATTTTCTTATAGATATTTTCCCAAAGGAACAATATTTTTGGTGATAATTGACCCTGGAGTGGGGACCGAAAGAAAAGCCTTAGTAATAAGAACTGAAGATTATTATTTTATTGGGCCTGATAATGGAGTCTTCACTTTCCCTATTAAAGAATCTAAGGAATTAGAATTTTACGAAATTGACACTATTAAAGTTATGAGACCTCCCTTTTCTACCACCTTTCATGGTAGAGATCTCTTTGCCCCAGCTGTTGCTCTACTCTTAAAGGAAGTTCCTCTAAACCTTTGGACACATGAACTACCTAATTACAAACCAGTTCTTTTAGACTTTCCCGAACCAATAAAAACCACCCAGGGTTATCTCTTAAGTTGCTTAGATGTTGACCGTTTTGGTAATATAATAACTAATTTCCCTAGGACCTATGCTGAGGGACCTATAGAGGTGATGATAAATAGAAAACCTGTTAGATTGGTAAAAACTTATGCAGAGGGTAAAGAAGGAGAAATTATAGCACTCTTTAGTAGTGAGGGTTACCTTGAAATTGCCGTGAAAAACGCATCAGCTCATAGCCTATTAAAGGACCCCCTCATTGAGGTTATTATAGAGCAAAATTAACCACTACAAACAAAATCGATTCCCACTATATTGATTATCTCATAAAACTTAAGTAGGCACGAAGAGAGAGCTTATTTACATCTGGATTATTCCAAGGGGCATATTAACTTTTATAGATTTGTTTTTTGTTGGTAAGCCCCCAATTTTAGGACACCTAAAATGTTAGGATCTGTTTTTCTACTCCTTTTCCTGGACACCTCTCTTGTTGACCTCAACCCTGTGGTTACCCTTTAACCTCCAAATATCCTTAGGCCCCACCTATCCCAAGGAAGAGTATTTTCTTTTCCTATTATACCTCTCTACCCATCCATATTTCCTCATCCTCGCAGAAACTCTATTCTCAGGTATCTTCCTATCCAAACATTCCATGCTTACACTATGAAAACTCTTTATATGCCCACTATTGTTTAGAAGTTTTTAAAAATCTCCATCAGAGTTTGTATTTCAAGTTTCTTACATGCTAACAACCTTTTTGAGTCTTAAGTTTTCGGTTTCAAGAACTTTTAATCTTTTAGCTTGTTCGAAGGATAGGCTTTTGCTTTTTGTCTCCGCTTGTCAAGAAAGGAATTATTTGTCAACTCAGCTTCAGAGGTGAGATTCCCTAACGCAGTTCTTTTTAAACCAGGGGCGGAACTTTCCTACTATATATCTCAGGCTGGTGGTTTCACTCAAAGGGCAAGTAAACAAGACATCCTAATAGTGCGTCAAAATGGTAAATTTGAGGTCTCAGAGAAAGCACACATCAAACCAGGTGATGAGATTTTTGTCCTACCTAAAATTGAGGCAAAAAGGTTAGAGATCGTGCGAGGTATTACCCAAATTCTTTATCAAATTGCAGTTAGTGCCAGAGTTTTGTTGATGGCTTGGTAACGAGCAAATGAAGGTGGGTATTTTTTCTAAGGGTATTTTAAAGACCGTTCCCTATCTTGAAAGGTTCTTAGGATACGAAATAAAGCTAAAACCAAGTTCACCAGATGGATTAATCGCCGTTGCAGGTTGGGTTACAAGTCTACTGCTGAGAAAGCTATCACGAAAGCCAAGCAATGGAATTTACCCTACTGGGCTTTAGAAGAGGGCTTCATAAGATCTGTTAGTCCTTCAGATCCACCTCTTTCGTTGATAGTAGATCCAGTGGGTATATATTATGATGCTACTCGTCCCTCATTGCTTGAAAATATGCTAAATTCTGAGGAAACAATAGACTCTGAGTTATTAGAAAAAGCTGAAATCCTAAAAAGACTTATTTTAAAGTATAAGATCAGCAAGTATAATAACGGAAAACCGGTCCCGAAAGATTTTTTTCCCTTGGGCAAGGAAAGAATACTTCTTGTTGATCAGACCTATGGAGATTACTCGGTAACTTTAGGCTTGGCAGATGAAAGTTCTTTTTATAAAATGGTCCAATATACCTTAGAGCACTATCCTACCGCTGATATTTATATTAAGCTTCATCCCAGAGTTCTTACAGGAGAAAAGAGGGGATATTTACATAAAGTAAAAAATGGGGGTCGTATAAAAGTCATAAGAGATAATTATAATCCCATAGAGCTTATTAGCTACTTTGATGCAGTGTTTGCTGTGACCTCACAGATGGGTTTTGAGGCACTTTTATTGGAAAAGGAGGTTTTTTGTTTTGGCATGCCCTGGTATGCAGGTTGGGGCTTAACTAAGGATTTTGTTAAATGTGAGAGAAGAAAGAAAAAAAGAAAAAATGTCATCGAACTTCTAGCGTATGGTTATATAGTATATCAAAGATGGCTTACTAATTACTTAGAAATTTTGAATAAGATAGTAGAGAAAAAAACTTTCTATCCTTAATGAGAATTTTGGGTAATTTTAAAGAAGATTTTAAAAACATAAGGAACAAGGTAAAAAACATATTAGGAAAATACAAGATTTTTACGCATTTAGACGGAATCATAGATGGTGTAATAATAGGTTGGATAATCTCTCGTAAAGAAATATTGTTTGAAGTTTTTATAGATAACCGAAAAATTCAGTTAAAAGATTCTACGATTAAAATATTTCCTGCACCCGATATTCATCCTGAGGCTTACAGATTTTCCATAAATTTAAATGAATTATTAACTTTACAGGATGGATTAGAATTAAATATGTTGGTTAACGGAAGACAGGTAAAAAAAACTCCCCTGACTATTAATAAAACTCAGTATTTTGCAAACATAGATACCTTTTCAGGCTATGAATGTATTGGATGGGCAGGCTCTCCTTTAGGAGAAATTCCAGAATTAAAGGTGGTTATTGATGAAGAATTAGTTGAGACTAATTTTGAATGGTATATGAGAGAGGATTTTAGAAAGTTTGGTATTAAAATTCCAACAGGATTTAAGTTTAAAATTCCTGAAAAGTTTCTTGACGGAAGATCATACAAAGTTTGTTTAGTTAATCCATATACGAATCAAAAACTTTGTAAAGAAAAGGAGTTTAGATTTAAAGTTAAAAATTTCTATATAGATAAAGCTGACTCAGATGTAATAGCTGGTTGGATTCAAATTGAAGATTATCCTGGTCCAGTTGATCTTAGTATATACATTGACAATGAAAAAGTAGCTACAGTATTAGCAGATTTTGTAAGAGAAGATGCTGAAAAAGAGTATGGTAAAGGATGTTATGGTTTTTATTACTCCTTTTCTGAAAAAGACAAATTGAACATTTTAAAGAATAAAGACAATTATGGTTTTTTTATTTATTTAGGCGATACAAAGATAAAGATAGCAGATTCATATAGCACAGTTACTGTTTTAGATATTTTAGAGAATTTAGAGAAAGTATCTCAGTCTGTTAGAGAAAGGGGTGACAAAATTTTAACTCATTATTTGAAAACGGCGATAGATTTAATAAGAATGAATATTAAAAAGGATAGTACAAACAGTAGAATCATTTTTAAAAATATAGTAGATGTAGTAGATGTAGTAGATGTAGTGATTCCAGTTTATAGAGGAAAAAAGGAAACTCTTGAATGTATAAGTAGTGTTTTAAATGCTAAAACTAATATTCCTTTTGAAGTTATCGTAATTAACGACTTTACTCCGGAAAAGGATCTTAGAGAGGAACTAATAAACTTAGCTAAACAAAATAAAATAACTCTTATAGAAAATAAAGAGAATTTAGGTTTTGTAAAGAGTGCCAATATAGGTATGAAACTTCATCCAGATAGAGATTTAGTATTACTCAATTCTGACACTTTAGTTCCTGATTATTGGTTAGACAGATTAAGGGAGGCTGCTTATAAGGAAAAAAACATTGCGACGGTGACTCCACTCTCCAATAAAGCAACTATTCTTAGTATCCCTGAGCCCAACTATGACAATGACATTCCCGAGGGCTTAGATTACAGAGAAATTGATCTTATCTGTCAAAGTGTAAATAGAGGAGTAACCGTAGATATACCTACAGCTATAGGATTTTGCATGTATATTAAAAGGGAATGTATTAATGAGGTTGGATACTTTGATGAGGAAAGATTTGATAAGGGTTATGGTGAAGAGAATGATTTTTGCATGAGAGCCTCTTCCTTA
>JANXCE010000022.1 GCA_025059715.1 Caldimicrobium sp. | reverse complement strand
TATGCCCTATCGTTCCCACATTCAAATGGGGCTTCTTACGCTCAAACTTCTGCTTAGCCATAGCTTCTTCCTCCTAACAATATCTTAAAGTAGTAAATAATCTATCCCATAAACATAAGCCCACGACCGGACTCGAACCGGTGACCACTTCCTTACCAAGGAAGTGCTCTGCCTCCTGAGCTACGTGGGCAAAATTTACGAGCGGGCGACGGGACTCGAACCCGCAACATTCAGCTTGGAAGGCTGATGCTCTACCACTTGAGCTACGCCCGCAACATTTTCGTAAAATGGAGGGGGGAGGATTTGAACCTCCGAAGGCGTTACACCACCGGGTTTACAGCCCGGCCCCTTTGGCCGCTCGGGTACCCCTCCTCTCTTAAATTTAAACTAAAATTAACTTATTTTAGTTATTTGTCAAGGGGCAATATAAGCCCAAATGATTTTAGACTAAGGGGAATTCTCATAAAATTTATAACGAATCCACTCCAAAGGCGATACATTCCCAACTCCAAAACTTACTCCAAAAGTCCCTTCCAATGCTACTCGATAAATGACTACTCTTCATAAGCAAATCCAGATTTATTAGCCACATCCTCGGCTCACTCTTCTCCCTCTCAATAAACCTTCCTGTTAGCCATAAAAACTAAGGCTTGTTCACTAACCTCTCCTCTAATTTACCTCCTCTCTCACAGCTACTCTATAATGTATATCCAATAGTGGATATGGACACAAAGCTATACCTCTCTCCCCACAAAATCTATCCACCAAAGGCTTAAAGCTTTCCCTTGCAAGGATGTTCTCTCCTATAACTCAGGCTAATTTCTATTACCTCCCTTCGCTACCTCTTTGAGCATTTCCTCTTCGGTCAATTGTGGCTTCAGTGTCAAAAGAGTTGTAAAATTAGATGACCTTTAGTCTAAAGGCGACTTCTTTTCTTTGGGATGCATCTTTGATTGCTTCAAGTCTTGGCAGCCCTTTTAAGTATTTGATGAGAGATGAGGTTAGTGAGAGGCCAAAAAGATCTTGAACTTATGAAAAAAAAACCTTTCCTACCTTCAGATAAAGGAGACGAAACTTGTGCACCAAAAGAAATTTAAATAAACTTATTAAAGGGTTGTTAGAGCGTTAGTATAAATATCTAATTTACTTTATGCAACTTTTTCAGAGAGTTATATCCAGAAGAGGCTTTGACTTAATGGCGAAGCCTCAAGATCCAAATCTTATTAAGACTAGAAGAAGGCTCAAGAAGGAAAAGCCACCCACAATTAACCACTGAAGAAAGTTAAATCTTCTCTCCAAGGCCTCAAAGCGGGTATCCATTTCCTTTTGCAGGGCTTCAAAGCGGGTATCCATTTCCCTTTGCAGAGCCTCAAAGCGGGTGTTCATTTCCTTTTGCAGAGCTTCAAAACGGGTATTCATGGCCTCAAAACGAGCATTCATCTCCTTTAACAAAGCGGAAAATCTCTCCTCCTCTAACTGCCTCAAAAACTTTAGCTCCTCCTCCACTCTCAATAACCTCTCCACTAAGGAGAACTCCCTTGCCTCCCGCTCATGCTTTATCACAAACTCCCTTAGTTTCTCCTTGATGATCTCTTCCACAATGGAGGTCATCCATTCTCTTAATTCGCTCTGGGTTAGGGCTTCTACCCCATTCATTTGCTCCCCCTTAGTCTGAGTCTTAACTGATAAGTATAATAGCCTTTCATGAGTGGGCAAGCCTAAATAAAAGCTGGATTGCTCCATTTTTTTGAACAAATTAAATGTTAAGGATAATACCTAAGACATAAATCACTCAAATCCTCTCTGAAGTTGAGTCCCCTAACAACTCCTTTAAGGCTACCTGAAGATCATACGGAATCTCCAAACAAACACTTGACAAGTAAAGCCCCAAAAAAAACAAAAGCCTCTACTCTAAAGCCTCTCCAAAGATTGAAAGTTCTTGAAACTAAAACCTCAAGACTCAAAAAATTGCCAGCATGTAAGGAACTTGAAATACAAACAAAAAGCTCTCCTATCCAAGGGCCCTCTCTCCTTGAGTTATTTACTTGATAGATGCTTATTCCTCGTTCAACTTTTTATTACCAAAAACAAAGGGAAATAAGGTCAAAAGAAGGGAATATAGGAAGAGAGCCTTTTTGACTTATGGGCTTAAAAGGGCTACAAAGTAAATCATAAGAAGGTATTCATCTTGGGCGTTGGTTGATTTTAAGTTGAGAGGTAAGGTAGTAGCGGAACATTTAGAACATGGATTTAGGGAATATGAGGTTCAAATCTAAAGCCTTAAAACAAACCCTAATATCTTAGCTGTCCAAAATTTAGGGGGCCTCCCATCACCCCTCCACCCCTCTTCCTAAATCTATAAAAGAAATGGAACTGATACATTTTTTCTCTCAAAAAAGAAGATGAAAATTTAGGGTTTGAGATTATACTTATAAATTGTGGTAAAGCCCTATATTTATTTAGATTACAATGCCACAACACCGGTGCTCCCGGAGATAAGTTCTGTTTTTTCCTTGTATGCGGAGGAGTATTTTGGCAATCCAAGTTCCGCCCATGTTTTGGGAAAGAAGGCTAAAGAAGCCTTAGAGGGTTTTCGATTAGAGATAGCAAAGTTTTTGAACTGTGCCCCTGAGGAGATAGTCTTTACCTCTGGCGGAACTGAGGCCAACCATCTCGCCCTTTTTGGAATTCTAAACAAATATAAGAGGGCTCACTTAGTTGTCTCTGCCTTTGAACATCCTTCAGTCTTGCAGGTAGCTGTAAAGTTTTTGGAAAGAGCCTACGAAGTTGATTTTGTGCCTGTTTCCTCAGAGGGTTATGTAGATCCAGAGGAGGTAAAAAAAAGACTTAAAGCTAATACCAAGGTCATTTCTATCATGCTTGCCAACAATGAAATAGGAACTATTCAACCTATAGAGGAAATTGTGGAGATCTGTAAAGAAAGAGATATTTTAGTTCATACTGATGCTTGTCAGGCAGTAGGAAAAATCCCAGTAGATTTTGAGAAGCTTAAGGTAGATCTACTAAGTATAGCTGGACACAAGATGTATGCCCCCAAGGGGATAGGGGCGCTGATTGTGAGAAAAGGAGTGGAACTTGAACCCCTTTTTATAGGGGGAGGCCAGGAGGGAGGCCTCAGGGCAGGGACAGAGCCCTTACCTCTGATTGGCGCTTTTGCTAAAGCCTGTGAGATAGCTAAAAGAGATATGGATGGAGAGATGGAGAGACTTTGCTTCCTCAGAGAGAGACTCTTCCAAGGTTTAAAAGAGATATACCCAGCATTATATCGCTTTGGTGATCCATTGAAAACCCTCCCCAACACTCTCGCAGTATCCTTTGTGGGAAGGGAGGGCGCCCAAATATTAGCGGATTTGCCTCAAATTTGTGCCTCAACAGGCTCTGCCTGCCACGACCGAAAAGGCTCAATCACCATGCAAGCCCTGAGAGTGCCCGCAGATGTCTCCAAAGGTATGATACGATTCTCCTTAGGAAAATTAACTACTCTTGAAGAAATAGATCAAACCTTGGAAATATTTTCTAACTATTTCACCCGAAGCAGTCTTTAAATAAAAAAACACATGTTTAAAGAAATTGGAAAACTCTTCATGATCAAACCTCAAAGTCTAACTTCTGAAGAACTCTCTTTCTATAGGGATCTTTCTTTTAAAAACTTCGTTTTCTTTAAAGAACACTTTAACGGAGACTTTGCATCTTATAAAGAATTATTAAAGAACAAGCTCAAAAGTTTAGGACTTTTAGCGATAGATCAAGAGGGGGGACAAGTTTGTAGAATCAAACAGGACCTTGAAGCTCCCTTGGAGATTGTCAAAAAATCTCAAAAAGAAGGAAAGGAAGTTTTTATTGCCTGGGCAGAGAAAATTGCCAAAACTCTAAAGTCCTATGAATTAAATCTAAACCTTGCACCTGTTGTTGATTTAGGAGATGAATCCGCAAGCGACTTTTTAAAGGGAAGAACCTATGGAAATGATCCAAAATTAGTTACATTTTTTGCAAATATTTTCATTGAAATTCATAAAAAATGGCACATAAATACAACCCTCAAGCATTTTCCTGGTTTAGGAGAGGTAAAAGTCGACCCTCATTTGGAGTTATCCCTTAAAGAAAGGGTCTCCTCTGAGGATCTTTATCCCTTTAAAGAACTTGCTCCCAAGGTTTCTTTTATAATGACTACCCATATTCTTGTGCCTGAATGGGATACCTTTCCTGTAACTTTTTCTCAAAGGGCTATCAAATTTTTAAGAGAATTTTTAAATTATCAGGGAGTCATTGTCAGTGATGATCTCCAAATGGGAGCTTTAGCGAGGTACTCTCTTTCAGAGAGAATAATCAGAACTTTAGTTTCCGGGCATAACTTGATTATTTTTTGTGGGAAGCCTTTGGAGCTTGTTGAAACTCTGTTTGAATTAAAATCGGAGCTTGAAAAAAGTCAGGTTATAAAAATAAGAGTCAAAGAGTCCTTGACAATATTGGAAAAATATTTCATTCTATGATCATGAATCTAACCTTCCAAAGGATTGTTGAAGCGATAAAAAAAGCCTACATTGAAGCTTGCACCCTTCTGCCAAGGGAGATTCTCATCGAATTTAAAAGGGCTCTCCAGGAAGAGAAATCCCCCTTAGCTAAAAGGGGGTTAGAAATACTTATAGAAAATCAAGAGATAGCTCAAAGAGAGGGCCTTCCCTTATGTCAAGATACGGGATTACCTGTAGTTATAGTGAGATTTTCCTCCGATTATTGCCTTCCCTGGCTTGAAGAGGCAATAAATGAAGGCCTTAAAGAGGCTGTTAAAGAGGGTTACTTACGAGCATCGGTTGCAGATCCTCTCCACAGAATAAATACTGGAACCAATACCCCCGCTGTGATTCATTATGAACTTTGTAAAGAACCTACCTTTGAGATCTGGCTTATGCCTAAGGGCTGTGGTAGCGAAAACATGAGTAAACTGCTTATGCTCTCACCTGCTAAGGGACTTAGAGGTATTAAAAGTTTCGTCTTGGAGGTAGTAAAAGAAGCAGGACCTAATCCCTGTCCTCCACTAATAGTAGGCGTTGGAATAGGAGGTAATTTTGAAAGATCAACCTATTTAGCCAAAAGAGCTCTCTTTAGAGACTTAGGAACTTTAAACCCCGATCCCTTTATCGCTGAGTTGGAAAAAGAACTTTTAGAGGAAATTAATCAGTTAAACATAGGACCTCTGGGATTTGGTGGAAGGACCACTGCTTTGGCCGTCCATATTGAAACCCAACCTACGCACATAGCAAGCTTACCTCTTGCAGTAAATCTTCAGTGCCACAGTGCAAGAATAAAAAAAATTAAATTCATATGAAACTTCCTGTACTCCTCCTCTTAGTCTATTTAATCCTAACATCCTGTGGAAAAAAAACTTCTCCTCTTCCTATAGAAAAGAGTATACCTGAGGATCCCCAATTGGAGATTGAGATAACCCCTCTGGGTTTTAATCTTTGGATAAACCTTCCTTCACAGACCAAGGGTGGATTCCCCTTAAATAAAATTAGCTCCCTTATAATTGAACGTGAAGAAAGGTCTCTTGAAAGCCCTTCTAAACCTAAATTTAAACACATAGTGCTCAAACCAAAACTACACTCCGCAGCTAGACTTTTTCTCTATTCTGATACTGAGCTCAAAGGAGGACATGAATACAGATATAGATTAAAAATAAAAAAGGACTTTTTGGTTAGTAGTCCCTTTGTTTCAGAAAAGGTGGTATTTTGGAGTAATCCCCCTTCCTTTCCTGAAAAATTTCAAATTCTACCCTTAGAACATGGAAAGATAAAGCTATCTTGGGAAACTCCTAAGGTGGACATAAAAAACCATCCTCTTAAAGGAGAAGTGTTTTTTAGAATAGAAAAGCAAAGTGGGGATAAAACTATATCCTTTGAAACTAAAGAGAAAAGTCTCATTGAGGAATTCAGAGGAGATATGAGAATATGCTATCGCCTCCAGGCAATCCTCAACTATCAGGGAACCCTTATTCCTGGACTAAAGACCGCCCCTCTTTGTTATCCTTAAAAATATAAAAATACAGCGTGGTCTCACCATAGTTACGCTTGTCTTCCAAATGGAGGAAATTTATCGTATTAGGTAAGTCCACTGAGGTTCTCTCTTCAACTATTATGTTAGCCCTTCTTGTTAATACATTTACAGGAAAGTATTCCAAGGACTTAAGAGCAAGGTTAGTTTCATAGGGTGGAGTAATAAATACTAAATCAAAGAGTATGGCCCTTTCCTGAGCAAACTTCTTTAATTTTTCAAAATCTTGGGGTAATTTCCAATTTTTGATTAGTGCCTTGAAATGAAGATTTAAATGGAGAAGATTTTTTTTTATCAATTCTCGACTTTGGAGGCTACTGTCTACGAAAACTACTAATTCAGCCCCTCGGGAGAGAGCTTCAAGTCCCAAAGCCCCTGTGCCCGCAAAGAGATCTAACACTTTTATTCCATTTAAATCATTTCCCAAAATATCAAACAAGGCTTTTCTAATTCTTGATCGAAGAGGTCGAATATCAAAAAGTCCTCGCTTAGGAGTGTAAAAAGATCTTCCCTTTAGGTATCCGCCAGTTATTCTCAAGGGTTCAGCAGTTTGAGCCAAGTGGCTGGAATAGAAAAATAATAGGGGTTCAATTGTGGGTGATAGTAACGTCCCCAGAACTTTTGCTTAGGATAAAACCAGTCCTTCTCTTCAAGGGTTGCAACAAAGAAAGCTATTTCCTCTCCATAACAGGGCACATAGGCCCTAACAATCTTAACAAAGGGAAAAATTTGCTTAATTATTGGATAAGCTCCTTGCAGAACATGGGGAAAGTAAGCAGGTAGACTAGCCTGCTGTATAAATACACCATCGGGTTTTAATACTCTTTTAGCATTTTCATAAAACTGAGAGTTATAGAGACTTTTAGCCGGACCAACGGGATCTGTGCAATCTACAATAACCATATCAAATGTTTGGGAGGGGCTCTCCTGTAATCCCACCAAACCATCCTTTATAAAAAAGTTAACTCTGGAATCCTCATAATTACCCATAATTTTAAAAAAGTATTTCTTAGAAAGCTCAAAAACTAAACTGTCAA
The DNA here is from genome assembly GCA_025059715.1 of Caldimicrobium sp. Lineage (GTDB taxonomy): Bacteria > Desulfobacterota > Thermodesulfobacteria > Thermodesulfobacteriales > Thermodesulfobacteriaceae > Caldimicrobium. The sequence goes on along the minus strand of JANXCE010000022.1, from coordinate 32,107 downwards.
TCTCAAATTGAACCACTCTTTTTAAAGTGGGAATTTTTTGTAATTCCCTTAAAGCACCCCCATCGCCTCCGCCAATAATTAGCACCTCTTCTGGCGGAGTATCTAAAAGACTTGCAGGCAAATAAGTAATAGTTTCATGATAAATATATTCATCTCTCTCTGTAAATTGGACAATACCATCTAAAACCAGGAAATATCCCCAGGTGTTATTTTTAAAGATTTGAATTTTTTGTAAACCCCGTTCTTCAAAGACTAATTCAGCGAAATAGCTATGACCAAAATCCTTAAAGATACGCTCTCGCCACCAAAAGCTTCCAGTCAAGTTTCCCCCCACTCTGATTGAGCTAACCCTCTTGTAACCTCTGCTACACAAATCTTTTCTGGAAGCAAGGCTTCCTGTAATTTCTCTAAAATTTGATAGGCTTTATCTCTAGAATCTGCTATAATGTCAATAGCGGAATAACCTCTTTCAGGCCAGGTGTGGATATAAATATGTGCTTGGCCTGTATTGACTTGAGCAGAGACTCCAAAGGGCTGAAATTGATAACTAATAGACCTTATTTCATTTCTGTTGTGAGGCTCTTCTATGGCTAAACGTAGAGATTTCTCTACACCACTTGCCTCAGCCAAAAGATCAAAGGGAGAATTCCAAAATTCTACCACCAGATGATAATTCCATATACATCGTTTAACCGCACCTTGCTGGGTAGGAAGAATCTCAAAATTTTCTACGAGACAGGCCCTTTGAGTTGCCCTCATAGCTCACCTCCCCCCAGGCAAGGTGCCTGGTTTTTTATAAATTTAGAAACATTAAAAAAATCGGGACGGGCGGATTTGAACCGCCGACCCCCCACACCCCAAGCGGGTGCGCTTCCAAGCTGCGCTACGTCCCGATTTGCTTTTTTAACAATCCTTTTTTAACAATCCTATAATAATTAACTTTTTCCCTATGTCAAGCCCTACCCCTTCCTACCCCTCTACATAAAATTGTTATCAACAGGCCATTGACCACAAAACCCTATTGCAGTCAGCGCCACAAATTGCACCCTTTTAAAAAATATGTCCCAATTTTAGAAAAGGAAGTGCCTAAAAAGCCATCTATTGGTGAAATTCTGATGTGTGTTAATGAGTCCTTAAAGAGACTATGTATTATACTTTATTGATTAGAAAAAAAATTATCATAAGAGGTGATCTCAAAAAAGTTAAAGTTCTTAAGTTGAGAAAAGTTGGAAAAAAATTATTCGTTCTCTATTCTTATAAATAGAATATGAGGATATTTACTCTCAAGCTTCTTAGAAATCTTAGTTCCAACAACCACAGGTATTGCTTCTATCCCGTACACCTTTGCAATTACCTCCGCTCTACTAAAAGCCCTTTCCGCATCCCTTTTTTCTGCCACAACTGACACCTCAACCACTAACATAACATCCTTATCCTTCTCAACCCATCTCCCACGCAATAACACATCTACTCTTAATGCCAAAGCTCTCTCCTCAGGTGTTATTATACCTCTCTCTTCCGCCTCGTCTAAAGCTTCTGCTAAACGATAGGAATCAATAAGTTTGATCTTTTTAAATCTTTTTCCAAAATACGCTGGAGCTTTCTCTCTTACCTTCCTCTCTAAATTGTCCCCTTTCAAGTTTCCCACATCGATTTTCAACACCCCCACATCTCTTTTCAATTCTTCCACATCTTGCTTTAATACTTCAACATCTTGCTTTAATTCTTCCACATCTTGCTTTAATACTTCCACATCTTGCTTTAATTCTTCCACATCTTGTTCTATCTTATCTACTTTTCTTTCAAGAGGTGTAAAACGCTTTTCCACAAATTCATCAAATCTTTCAGGAAGTTCTAAAAGCCTTCTACTAAGAATTAAATTTCTTAACTCTTCCGCCCAATGGGGATTTTCTCGTAAAGCGTTAAGTAAATCCTCAAAAGTTTTAATTACATACTCCTTTGGAGACTTAATTGAAACTTGAGTATTAATTTCTTTATACATCTAAGGAATCTCTCAAGGGAATTTTCTTTAAGTATTATAATACTTCCTTTAAATTAGAACAAGTCCCTGTATAAGTCCATATGATTTGGGACTAAGTAAGATTTTTTTACTCCACTACTAAACTTCCTACACTCCCCATTAAACCTCCTCTATATAATCCCCCAACTCCTCCTCCAAATACTCTATTAAAGCCCTCCTCCAATCTCCTATCAATACACTCAACATATCTATTCCCCCCTTCACACTCCTAAGCGTTGCAATTGATCTCCTTTTTCGTTTGATCCACTCAGGCTTCAAAGGAAACCCTTGCACAAGCAGAATCAATATTCCTTTTAAAAAGATCCTCCAAGGCTATCTTTGGTCCAGTCTCTGATAAAATAAAATAACCAATATAAAATCACAAATTGCCCCACTCAAAAGCTTATTCAGTAGAATACTCTCTTTTTCCAATCGGGGAGCCCCTCCTTATACTAAAGAAGGTCAAAACCAAGGTGCTTTAGCGTTAATGCAGCTGCTGGGCTTCTCCAACAAACTACTCCATTACAATAAAGCATATAGGTCTTTGTCTTATCAAGCTCGTAAGCTCTTGCTTCATCTATCTTTGTGATTCCAGATAAATCAGGCATCTCCTTTCCTTCTTTAGCTAAAGTCTTCAACTCTTCGATTTTCTTTAGAATGTCCTCCTGCCAAGTTTAGGCTAAACCTAAGTGGATTAGTAAAAAGAAACTGTCAAGTAAAGGAAAGGGGGCTAAATCTGAAAGATCTCCCAGAATATCAAAATTGACCCCTCATAAATATTTTCAAAACTTTCTCTGGAGGATCTTTTTTGGAACTTGCCTTTATAAAGTTTCCCCTTTTTCGTGAAGAGTTTCACAAGTGGTTATTTAGATATAAGCTAATATATTATTGTTTAGATATATGGAATTTTTAAAAACACTATTAAAAACCCTTTTTTGGCCTGATTTTGAAAGGGACCATCGTATTAATCTTTTTATTATTTTTCCAAAAATTAAAGCTTTTTTCTACAACCGTAGGAACTTTGCTTATATTCGCACTTTTGGAGATATCGTTTTTCTTACACTGATAATTATGGGACTATTTGGTCCCCAAGACCCTAAAGCTAATATAATGCTCTTTTTAGCTTGGGGAGTTTGGTGGAGTTCAGTAGTTTTAAGTTGGTTTTTCTTAGGTCGCATGTGGTGTGCCTTTTGCCCCTTTCCAGGATTAGCGAGATTATTTCAAAATTTAAAGATGTCTCTCTTCAAGTATCCCTCTTCTTTTCTTAAAGATTATGGTATTCATCTGGCAACCACTCTTTTTTTTATCATCATCTGGCTCGAAACCACCACAGAATTGGTGCATTCTCCTCGTTACACGGCGATTTTTTTAATTTCCATTTGGGCCCTTGCAGGTATATTAGGGATGATTTATAGAGAATATGCCTGGTGTAGATATCTTTGTCCCTTAGGCAGAATAACCGGAGTTGCAGCCACTATGTCTCTAATTGAATTTAGAGCGGATTATACCTTATGTAGACGCTGTAATGGTGCACCCTGCAAAAGAGGAACTGATCAAATCAAGCCCTGTCCTGTCTATTTAGGGGCAGTGGCAGTTCAAAATAACCTTAATTGTTTTATTTGTGGCCATTGTCTAATCCTTTGCCCTCATGATTCTCCGACCATCTATATCAGACACCCTCTCAAAGAAATCATTCTAAACAAAGGAAAGGGAATTACTTGCAGTTACATCATCCCCTTTTTAATTGGTTCTCAACTAGCAAGATTCTTATTTGAAACACCCTTCTTTCATGTTTGGCGTTCTTCCATTGGTTTTAGCTCTGAAGTTCTATTTACCATCCTGTTTTTTTGGTTTTCTATAAGTATCATAGTTCTTTCCAAACTTTCAGGAAGCTATTTCAAATATTTTGAAGATCCTATTCTTGGTCGATTTAACTTAGCCATTGCCATCCTTATTCCCCTTGCGTTCACCGGAGAACTAATCTATAGAAGCACCTACTTACTGAAAGGAATAGGTGAATTTTTACCCACCCTTGGCAGGCAATTTGATTTATCCTATCTTCTAAATCTTCACTTTGAAATCCCCAAAAGATTCATCGAACTTTGGAATGTATCTCTCCTTTTCTTGGCATTCTCTGGAAGCATTTATTTGTTATGCTACTTCTATTTTAAAGATTTTCAAAGAGAAATACCCCTCAAACGCTATGTTCCCTTCCTCATTCTGGTTTTCATCCTCTACTTGGCCTATTTTGCCTTGATTCTTACTTCAATTTGATCTACTTCTTTAGGAACTCCTTTCAATCCCTTTAAAAATCCTAAAACTATCTCCTTTAAAATAACTTGAATAAAAGGCTTTAGATAGATCTCTTTTCCCTCAACCCAAAGATTAACCTCCTCTTTTTGCCTCTCTTCTAGTTTTCTTAAAACAAACTCATAGGCCCTATCCCTTTCTTCAAGGCCAATCATTAATTCTACATTAGGATAATACTTTAAAACATCCTCTCTTGCTTCTCCCTCCTTTAAAATCCAAATCTTAGGAATTCCCTTCCAAGTTTTAAATCCCTCTAAAATTACCAAGTCATAGTTCCAAAACATAGTCCTAACCCAAGAAAGTAGCTCCTCTTTATTTCCCATGGGTGGTGAGCAGTAAAGAGTTGCAAGGTCCCTTTGTAGTAGAACTACAGCTTTTGCCCCAGCCTTTTTATACCTATGAGTATCAGTGTTTTCTTGATCGGTTATAAGTCCTGTTTCTTTTGTTGATTTGACTACTGCAACTTTGTATCCCTCGTCCGTTAATCTTTGAAGAAGATAAACCCCTAATGTAGTCTTACCGGAGTTATGCTGTCCTGAGAGAGCAATTAATATGGGCAATTTCCTAAGAAAGGTGGTATTCTTCTCCGGGTTTTAAGGGAATAACTTTAGGCTGAAAGGGGTATTTCTGAAGCTCTCCCATGAAGGCCTCTAAGGTCCCGGTTAGTATTGGAAAGGTCCCATAATGCATTGGAATAACAATAGGTGCCCTTATAAGTTGACAAGCCTTTGCTGCTTCCTTTGGCCCCATAACATAGTGATCACCAATGGGAAGTAGCGCAACCTTTGGCTGATAAAGCTCTCCAATGAGGCTCATGTCTCCAAAAACACCAGTATCTCCAGCATGATAAATAGATTCACCATTTTCTAAGGTAATAACAAAACCACAGGCCTCTCCTCCGTAACTTCCATCAGGTAAAGAAGAACTATGCATTGCAGGAACCATGGTAAAGGTAAGACTATTGGTTCGAAAACTTCCACCAATATTCATCCCGGTAGCCTTAGGCACACCTTGGGCTAAGAGATATTGTTGAATCTCATGGATAGCAACTACCTCTGTAACCGCTGTTCGAGCAAGTTTTATTGTATCTCCTAAATGATCCCCGTGAGCATGAGTAATGAGAATATAATCGTAGGGACCAAGATCAATATCCTTAGGGGCTAAAGGATGAGTTATCCAAGGATCAATAATAATTTTTTTACCTTCTGGAGAGAGGATCTTAAAACAAGAATGGCCGTAATAAGTAATCTTCATAATAACTTACCAATTCAAAGTAAGAGCGGGCGACGGGATTCGAACCCGCGACCTACAGCATGGCAAGCTGTCGCTCTACCAAACTGAGCTACGCCCGCTACTTGTAAAAAAATATATAACAGGATTTCCGCCCTGTCAACTACTCTCCTTAGGAGGTGCAAATACCTCGCAAAGTTTGACCAATCTCTCATATTCCTCGTTTACTTTGTTTTGGAATAACTCTATCTCCTCAGGAGTCAAATGTCTAAATCTCCTCTGAATTTTGAGATATTCCTCCACAGGTTTAGGTTTATCTATCTTGCGGTTTAAAATGTAATACTTTCCGTCAATTACCTCAAAAAGCGGAAAAATTCTCGTTTCTGTAGCTAATCTACAAAGGGTAACTGTATCTTCAGACTTTGCACCCCATCCTGTGGGGCAAGTAGAATAAACATGAATAAAGGAGGGACCCTCCACAAGGGAGGCCTTCTTGACCTTATTCAAAAAGTCCGCAAAGAAAATAGGATTGGCAGTAGCGAAATAGGGGATGCCGTGCGCAATTACTATGCCATCTAAGTTTTTTTTCCAGCCCACTTTCCCGTGGATGACCTTACCTGCTGGACTTGTAGTAGTGTGAGCAAATAGAGGAGTTCCTCCTGATCTCTGCACACCCGTATTCATATAAGCCTCATTGTCCAGGCAAAAATAGATGATCCGATGCCCTCGCTCAAGCGCACCAGATACATATTGTAAACCAATATCGTAAGTAGCTCCATCTCCTGCAAAAACTGCCACATTGATCCATTCCTTTTTTGAAATCTTACCCTTTCGCATGAGAGCTTTAAGACCTGCCTCTATACCTGAAGCCACTGTAGCAGCATTTTCAAAGGCAACATGTATCCAAGGAATCTTCCAGGAGGTAAACGGGAAAGGACTTGTTATGATTTCCATACAACCAGTAGAAGAAACCGCAATAGTATTAGGACCAAGCACCTTTAGCGCTAACTTTATGGGTAGCACAGTTCCACAGCCCTGACACCCTCTGTGCCCCGGTGCAATCCAATCTTCCTTAGGCAATTCCTTAATGTTGACTGGTTTAAATTTAGTCCATTCTGGTCTCATGGCTCTACTCCTTTGCTCCATATATTTCATAGGTAAATCTTGGTTTGGCCTTAATAAAAGAATAGGTCCTATCAAAGATCTCTTCAAAGTCTTCTACGGTTACATCTCTTCCACCAAGGGCCCCAATAAGATTGAGAACCTTTGGCCTTTTATTGGACTGATAAAGAGCTGATCTAACTTCAATACCAACGGGTCCTCCAGTAGATCCGTAGCTCATAGCTCTATCAAAAACACAAAGGGCTTTAACCTTTCCAATAGCCTTAATAAACTCTTGAAGGGGGAAAGGTCTCCACAATCTAATGCGAATAAGCCCTACCTTCTTCCCCTGGTCTCTTAGCTTGTCTACCGCATTCATAGCTGTCTCAGAAAGAGAGCCCATTAACACCAAGGCAACTTCCGCATCTTCCATCCAATAGGTCTCAATGGGCTGATATCTTTTGCCAGTTATTTTTTCAAAATCTTTCCAGGCTTGCAAGATCACCCTATAACTTGCTTTTAGCGCCTCATCTTGAGCCTTCTTAACCTCGGTATATATCTCCGGCACTCCTATAGCACCCATAGTTATTGGTTTCTTAGGATCAAGTTTGTACTTCATTTTAAGTGGTGGTAAATACTTATCTACCTGCTCCTGATCTAATAACTCTACTGGTTCAACCACATGAGATACGATAAATCCGTCAAGGTTGACCGCTACAGGAATCATAGTTTTTTCCGCTACTCTATAGGCGTGATAGAGAAGATCCACCGCCTCTTGCCCGTTTTCCGCAAAGGTCTGAATCCATCCCGCATCCCTCATGGTCATCACATCGCCGTGGTCATTCCAAATACTTATTGGTGCAGAAAGGGCTCTATTAACTACTACCATAACAATGGGAAGCCTAAATCCCGAGGCGATAAAAAGAAGTTCATACATAAACATAAGCCCCTGCGCTGCAGTAGATGTAAAAGTTCTAGCTCCAGCAGCGGCAGCACCAATACAGGCACTCATCGCTGCATGTTCAGACTCTACCGCAATGTACTCCGCATCTAACTCTCCATTGTTCACTAACTCTGCCAAATGTTCAACAATATGCGTCATAGGTGTAATAGGGTATGCGGATATTACATCTACCCTACATTGGGCAACGGCATCCGCTACCGCAATAGATACCTCTTTTGCCACCCTCTTTCCCATGTTAGGCCTCCTCTAAAACCATAGTTATAGCCCCTTTAGGGCAAATAAGCGAACAAATACCGCAACCCTTACAATAATTGAGATTACAAATAAAATAACCCTCTTCGTTTTCCTCATATGCTGGCTCTGGACATAAAAGATAACACTGAGCACATTTTATACACTTCTCTTTATCCAAAATAGGTCTATGGGATCTCCAATCCCCAGTTTTAAACTTGACTGAATTTCCTGGTTCTACTATATACATTCCTAATACCACATCTTTCCAACTCATTAATCCTTGATCCCTTGGCATAGCTCTACTCCTTATTCATAAATTTTTGTTTCTTCAATCGCCCTATACAAGGCTTTAATATTCTTATCCGCAAGCCTACCAAATCTCTCTTTTAAAGCCTCTTCCATATACTTAGGGTCCACTAAACCGGTTGCCTTAATAAAGGCTCCAAGCATAGTAGTATTGGTAATAGGAACCCCTAAGACCTCAAGAGCAATTTTAGTTGCATCGACTAAGGCCAACTTTCCTTTGTAACCCCCTAACATCTCCCTAACTTCCTGTTCCGAGTGAGAACTATTCAGTATGGCTATACCATTTTCTTTAAGTCCGGCAGTAACCCGCACTATCTTGGGCAAACTTGCATCCAACACAAGAATTACATCGGGATGGTAAATCTTCTCTCTGGTACGAATACGAGTATCACTAATTCTGGCAAAGGCTTGCACTGGTGCACCTCTTCTCTCTGGCCCAAAACTGGGAAAGGCTTGAGCATATTTACCCTGAGTTATAGCTGCTATAGCAATTAACTCCGCAGAGGTTACCCCTCCTTGCCCTCCTCTTCCATGAAGTCTTATCTCAATCATAGAGCACCCCTTAAAATAAATTTTTGTCAAAATAAACATAGAAAAAAATCTTGTCAAGGGATTGGGGAAAACTTTCACTACGCCTGTAAATCATCGGTAAAGCTCTTAAGAATCTCCTTTAGAGAGGTCAATAGAGCATCAAGTGCTCTATTAGCTTCTATTCTAACATGGGTAAAAAGTGGTAAAAACTCTTCATAAATCCCTGAAACTTTTAACAGAAATTCCTCCTTTTCGAAGATACTTACTCGGGTGTTTCTGGCTCTAATTCTTCTTAAAGCTAATTCAACGGGAACATTAAGATAAATAACAAGATCAGGAATAGGAGCATAGGTTTCGTTCCTCTTAAGCAAAGTTAAGGGCTCTTCCACATAAACGCCTTGATAGGCTACTGTGGAAAGATAATATCTATCAAGGAAAATTTTTTTACCCTCCATTAGATTAGGTAGAATCAAATCTTTAACATGTTCCTTTCTATCTAAGAGGAAAAGTTCTGAAAGCTTATCTGGCGATATCGCTTTACTTGAAAGGGCTTCTCTTACTTTTAGACCATATGAACCTGTAGTAGGCTCCTGGGAAAATATAAAAGTAGAAAAAAGAGGTTCCCCTTTCAAAAGTTCGAATAGGGTAGATTTACCTGCTCCATCAATTCCCTCCAGAACAATAAGTTTCCCCTCACGATAAAATTCAACTTTCAGTCTATCTTTGAGAAAATCTCTATTTTCAGGAGTTACCTCTATGTAAATAGCCTCTCTTTTAGCAGACCAATCCCTTAAAAAAGGGTGCTCTCCCAACCCCAAAGTGGCCACCACTATGTGTTTTTCCTCCCTAAGATGTTCCATAAAATTAATAAATTTATCTGAAAGAACCTCCATTTTTCCTATTTCATCAATAAAAATAAGAGGAGATAAAGAGGCCTTGGAAAGGTCTGCCTTTAGAACCTCAATTATTCTTTCCAGATTTTCCAGGAAAACTACATACTTACCTACAGAAGGTTTACGGGAGGTAGTAACAAGATCCTTTCTTCGTGCTAAGGGAAGAGTAAATTCTCTATCCCTTAGGTAAATCAAATCAAAACCAAGGCGCTCTCCATTACTTTTAACTTCTTTGGTTAAAAAACCTGTCAAATGATAGGCAAGGGAAAGGGAAGAGACATAATTAAAGAGGTATTCTAAGAGAGTAGTTTTGCCTGTTCGAGGATTTCCGAAAAAAAGAAGAAGCTGTCGAGGTCCTTTAAGAAACATTCTTTTTTAGGGGTTTTGAGCTTAACAGCACATAAGTTGCTCCCAAACCTCCATCACAGGGTCTTGCGCTCGCAAAGGCAAGAATGTATCTCCGATAGGGCCCCTTTTCCAGCCACTCTTTCACTAAGGGTTTAAGAACAGGGTCTGCCTTAGAAGAAAGACCCCTTCCATGAATTATTAAAACACAAGAATAACCTCTTTGAAGGGCTCTTTTAAAAAATTCCTCTAAGGAAAGCTTAGCCTCTTCTGCGCTAAGGCCTCTTATATTGAGACTTGCTTGTATTGAAAACTTGCCCATCTTTAAAGCTTGTAAAAGTTGACTATCTACCCCTTTCTTTTTTCCCTCTATATATTCAGAAGTCAAATCCACTTTAACCTCTAATTTATAAGGAGGCCAAAACTCTTCTTTAAAGAATTTTGCAGGTTTAGGGATCATTTCAAAATGGATGTTTTTTTCATTTAGAGGTTTCACTAATTGAATTATCTCTTCCCAAGATAGAACTTTGAAGGGAAAGGATGTCTCCTTTTTAGAAATAGCATTTGGAGAGATCCCTAAGATCTCTCCTAATTTTTTAAAGGGTTTGGGCATTTATTTTTTTAATCCCTTTTCAAAGATTCTCTCCGCTTTAGTAGCAGAGGCCTCTGCTTTTTTGGCTGCATCATCCGCTCTATTGGCAGCTTCAATTGCCCTGTTAGCCGCTTCAACAGCTCTATTAGAGGCTTCAACTGCCCGGCGAGAAGCCTCTTTAGCTTCATTTGCCTCTGTTTTCACTCGCTCGAGCTGAGACTTGAGCCCTTCAACTTGTAGTTTTAAAGCTTTCAGCTCGTTATCCAGCCTTTTGCAACAATCAGGCTCAGTGGGAACGATGGGTGTGGGCTTAACTTCCGCCTTTTCAGCCACCGGTGGAAGAGTAGGACATGCGCATGCAACAAGAAGAGCAGAACTAATTAATAATCCACCCCATTTCCAAAGGGATACTCCCATGATACACCTCCTCTATCATGGTATATTTAACCCTTAATGCAACCCAAAGGCATTAGTTTAGCAACCTTTTTAGTAAGACCTGCTTTACAGGTTGCTTCTATAACTAAGGTTACATCTTTATAAGCCTCTGGGGCCTCTTCTGCTAAACCCTTTTTGGATTTACCTAATACGATTATGCCCCTTTTTCTCAGTTGCTCTATTAGATCATCCGCTCTAAAGGACTTTATGGCTTGATTTCTACTCATAGTTCTTCCAGCTCCATGACAGGCGGAGCCAAAGGCTTTCTCCTCTCCCTCTTTAGTTCCCGCTAAAATATAAGATGCCGTTCCCATGGAGCCACCAATTATAACCGGTTGTCCTACCTCTCTGTAGGCAGGTGGAAGTTCGGCTCTCCCAGGTCCCCAGGCTCTGGTTGCCCCCTTTCTATGAACATATAACTTTTTCTTTACGCCATCTATAACATGATATTCTACTTTGCAGGTATTATGGCTTACATCATATAAAAGCTTCAAGAAGATGTCAGGAAAATAACTTTTAAAAACCTCTCTAACTAAGTGCGTAATAACCTGTCTGTTAGCTAAAGCACAATTTATACCACAACACATAGCTTTAAAATACTGAAGCCCCTCTTCAGAATTAATTGGAGCACATACAAGCTCCTTTTCTCTTATGGGAATACCATATTTCCTTGATGCTTTAGCTAAAATGGGCAGATAATCGGTAGCTATTTGATGGCCTAAGGCTCGAGAACCACAGTGGATAGTTACCACCACTTGATCCTCAAAGAGACCAAAGGCAGAGGCAATACTTCTATCATAAATCTCCGCAACATATTGAATCTCTAAGTAGTGATTTCCCGATCCCAGAGTCCCTACCTGTCGGTGCTGTCTCTTTTTCGCCTCCAGAGAGACGAAGCTTGGATCTGCACCTTCCATTCTACCTTTCTCTTCAATATATTCTAGGTCCTCCTCAACTCCATATCCCTTTTCTACTGCCCATTTAGCCCCACCAACTAAAACTTCATCCAATTGAGAAGGTGTTAGCTTAATCTCACCTTCTGAACCAACACCACTTGGGACAGTGTTGAAGAGATCTCTAAGTAAATCTTCAATGTAAGGACTAAGCTCCCTTCTTGTTAAAGGTGAAAGAAGTGTTCTAACTCCACAGGAGATATCATATCCAACTCCGCCTACGGATATAACCCCGCCCTCTTCTGGATCAAAGGCTGCTACCCCTCCAATAGGAAAACCGTAGCCCCAATGAGCATCGGGCATAGCAATGGAGGCTTTTACTATTCCAGGAAGACAGGCAACATTATATACTTGTTCATATACCTTTTCGTCCATCTCTTCCAAAAGCTTTTCACTTCCAAAAATTCTGCCTGGAACATTCATTTCCCCTTCTTTAGGTATTTCCCATTCGTAATCAGAAATTCTTTTAAGTTTTTTAAGCTCCATAACCCTCACCTCTCAATTAAAAATTTTATTCCTCTTAAATTCAAAATCAAGAGGTAACCAATATTAATCTTAAACTTTCTTAAATTAAATGAACACCTCTAAATAGGAGTTTGATTTACCTTTATAGAGTCTGTTTGGTGAAAACTTTGAAAAAAATTATAGGACAAACTTAAAAGTTCCTTTACCTAATATATCATGAAGATGAAGTATTCCCACTAATTGATCATCAAAGTTAATGACCGGCAACACAGTTATTTGATGCTTTTCCATTATCTCTAAGGCTTCCACCGCAAGTCTATTTTCCTCAATCTTCTTAGGATTTTTTGTCATAACCTCCTCTATATTTATCTCTGGCAAGGCCTGAAATTTTCTTACAACTCTGCGAAGATCTCCATCGGTAAAAATTCCAACAAGATGGTCAAAGCTATCGACAATAAGCACTGCTCCAAGTCTTTTTTTGTCCAGTTCTTCAAGAGCTTCTTTTAGTGAAACCCCCTCTTTAACTATGGGAATAGAGTCGCCTTTAAGCATTATCTCCTTTACTCTTACTTTAAGTCTTTCCCCTAAGGTGCCTCCTGGATGATTTCTTCTAAAATCCTCTTGACTTAATCCCCGCAGCTCAAAAAGAGTAATAGCTATAGCATCTCCTAAGGCTAACATAGCGGTTGTGCTGGTTGTAGGGGCAAGGCCAAAAGAACAGGCTTCTCGAGGAACAGCCACGTTAAGCACTATATTGGAAATCTCTCCTAACACACTCTTTGGATTCCCCGTCATAGAGACAACAGGTATATTCCTTTTTCTCAATATTTTGGCTACCTCGCATACCTCCAAAGTATTTCCCGAATAAGAAAGGGCAAGCAAGAGATCATTAGATGTAACCATTCCTAAATCTCCGTGAAGAGCCTCAACGGGATGCAAAAAGAAAGAGGGCGTTCCTGTAGAAGATAGGGTTGCGGAAATCTTTCTTCCAATTAAACCGCTTTTCCCAACACCTGTAACTACAACTCTACCTGAGATATTATAAATTGCCTTTATAGCCTCTTCAAAGCTCACATCTAAATTTTGAAGTAAAGCTTCAAGCCCCTCTTTTTCAATAGAGATTATCTCCTTTGCTCTATTCAAAATATCAAAGGAAAACATTTAGTGATAAATTATGGATTTATCAATGTTGACTTTAAAAGGATTTACCTCAGAGGGCTTTCCCTCCTCATTTATGAGGTCCGAGATTATCTCTAAGATTTTCTCTATGGTTTCGTTTATAATATTTTCTCTAGCAACAATTTCATCAAGCTTATCACAGGCCCAGGACCACTCCTCTGGAGGTAAATCTCTCCAAGAAAGATGTTTAAAAAGCCTATAATAGGCTTTACGAGTTTGCATCCGGTTTTTTATTACTTGAATTAGATCTTCAGGATGCTTTACCTTCTCTTTAAATTCCTCCTTAAAAAAGCGAATATCCTCCTCTTGAAAATTCCAAAAACTTTCAATCCATTCCTTAAGGGTCAAAATTTTGTCCTTTTCCTCCATATTTCTCACCTTAATATTTTATTTTTATATGAACTACTATAACCTAATCAAGAAAAAAAACAAGAATATGAATTGCCTTATTAAAAACAAAAGGATTAAGCCTATCGTTACGTTATTTCAAACTTTATTTTGCCTTTCCAAAGCTTTCACAAAAATTACCAAAAAGCTTCCCTGCAACATTCTAAACCTGCTACTAAGCTTCCTTTCTACTCACTACGCAGACTTAAACACTTACCATGAAAAGCTCTCTCAAACTTTGATCTTACCTGAAAATAGGCTGACCTCCTTTGTGATAAGTATCCAAAGCTATGCTTTCTCCAACCAATCTATAAAGCGAACCCCTCATAAGTCTACTTACCATAGTTAGACTTACTAAAAGAACAGGACTATAGAAAGTATCAGGAAGACCTTGCCCTCTACTTGACTTAGAAGGAGCTTCCGTGATGACGGAGAGTTTGTAAAGTATCCCTTAAGAAGGTATTGTTTGGCCCATAGGGTAACTTTTACAAAGAATAGACTCTATAAGAGTGATGAAAAGATATGTAGAATTATAGGAAGCTATATAGTATATTTAGGTTGTGTAAATTTATTATTCTGCCTGCGGCGGAGCTTGAAGATAAGGAGGGGGTTAGGGAGGAAAGAAAGATACTCAATGTCTAAAACACTTTTATGATTGATTATTAAAAATGATTAGGGAAGATAGGGGAGGCTAAGAGGAGAGAACTTAAAGGCTATTAGAAAAAAACACAAAAAACCACATAGGAAAGAAGGGCAAGAATAGATGGTATTAGTCAATAATAAGAGCTAAAGTAGGAGATTTTTTTTAAATTTTAAATGCTGCATTTTATGGCTATAAGTTATGGATAGAGGGTATTTACAGCTTTACATTGGTGATGGTAAGGGCAAAACAACAGCCGCCATAGGTTTAGCTATAAGAGCACTGGGGGCGGGGCTTCGGGTTGCCTTCCTTCAGTTTTTCAAACCTGGTGATTCTTCTGAAGTCAAAATACTTCAGCAATTTTATCCCCGCCTTTTGTTCAAGAACTTTCATAGTGGCAAGTTCATTAGAGGAAGACCCTCAGAAAAACTTAAAGCCAAAATAATGGAGGGTTATACCTCGTTTAAAGAGCTTCTATCCGAGAGGAACTTTGATTTGATTATCTTAGATGAATTTGTCTATGCTCTCAGATGGAATATAATAACAATCTCGGATTTTATAGAACAACTCAGAAACAAACCTAAGCAAGTAGAAATAGTAATTACGGGAAGGGAGGCTCCTAAAGAGCTTATAGAAATAGCTGATCTGGTAACCGAGATGAAAAAGATAAAACACTACTACGACCAAGGAGTAAAAGCCCGATGGGGAATAGAGAAATAGAGAAAATAAAGGCCCAAGTCAGGGAAAAAATTTTAGCTGGAGAAGGTCTTTCTAAGGATCTTGCCCGAAAACTTTTTTCTTTACCTCTTACTCATTTGGGAGAGCTTGCTCAACTTATGAGATTTCAAATCCATCCCGAAAAGATTGTCACTTATGTTGTTGATCGCAACATTAACTATACAAACATATGCATTTCCCGTTGTAAATTTTGTGCCTTCTATAAAGTCCCCTCTTCTCCTGAGGGATATTTACTAAGTTTTGAAGAGATAGCCCAAAAGATAGAGGAAACTCTTGCTCTTGGTGGATATCAGATTCTTCTACAGGGAGGCTTACATCCAGATCTCAGCTTAGAGTATTATGAAAACCTTTTTTCTTTTATAAAAAAAAGGTTTCCTCAGATACATCTTCACGCTCTATCTCCTCCAGAGATAATCTTTTTAAGCAGAAGAGCAAATTTAGAAGTAAATGAGGTTTTAAAAAGACTAATGGAAGCGGGCTTAGACTCCATTCCTGGAGGTGGTGCAGAGATTCTTGTAGACCGAGTGAGGAAAATTATCTCACCTAACAAATGTTCCGCCGAGGAATGGCTTTTAGTTATGGAAACCGCCCATACCTTAGGATTAAAAACTACCGCCACAATGATGTTTGGCCACATTGAAACTGAAGAAGAAATCTTAGAGCACCTCTTTAAGATCCGAGACCTTCAGAGTAGAACTCACGGGTTTACCGCCTTTATTCCCTGGACTTTTCAGCCCCAGAATACCGCTTTATCTCATATTAAAAAAGTAGGCTCGGCCAGATATCTTCAAATTTTAGCCATTAGTAGAGTGGTTCTCCATAATGTGCCTAACATTCAGGTATCCTGGGTAACCCAGGGGCCTAAGATAGCTCAACTGGCTTTAGAATTTGGTGGCAATGACTTTGGGAGCACCATGATTGAAGAAAATGTGGTAGCTTCAACGGGAGTGTATCACCGCTTAACTGAAGAGGAGATTAGACAATTAATAACAGAAGCAGGATACCTTCCTAAAAGAAGAAAAATGGATTATACCTCCATAGAATAATGGAAGAGATCCTCCTTGATCATCAGCACCGTCTCTTAATAAGAGGTAAATTGCTTTTTCTTGGAGAGGGCTTACCCCTATGGGATGGAGCTATAGAAATTAGAGGGGGGAAAATAAATCAAATTGGCACCTTTAAAGAGTTAAAAAAGCAAAGTGTTCGATTCAAACTTATAGACCTGGAAGATTTAGTAATCCTTCCCTCTCTCACTAATGCCCACATACATTTAGAGCTTTCTCCTCTAAGATTGAGGATACCTCCTGCAGGTAGATTCATATACTGGGTTAGAAGTATAATCAAGAAAAGGGACCAACTATCCCCTTTGGAGATCTACGAGTCAGCTAAATTAGCTTTGCAAGAACTTTGGCGCGAGGGTATAGGCATCCTTGGAGAGGTAACCAACACTGCCTTAACTCTCGAGGTGCTTGCCCACTCTTCTTTTAGGGGATACATCTTCCAAGAAATCTTAACTTTCAGGGGTTCTTGTGCCCTGCGAGAACTTCAAGAAATTTCTCCTAATTTTAGAGTTACCTACTCTGCTCATGCACCCTACAGTGTCTCCCCTCTTCTTTTACAAGCCATAAAGGCCTTTAACAATAGACGAGGAAAACTCTTTACCATCCACTGTGCGGAATCACCAGAAGAAGTAGAGTTCTTAAAAAGCGGAAAGGGACCCTTTAGGGAACTTCTCATAGAAAGGGGACAATGGCAGGAGGATTTCAAAATACCAGGAGTTTCTCCTCTCAAATATCTCTTTAATCTTGGTCTGTTAGATGAGAAAACTCTCTTAGTGCACGGAGTCTATTTGGAAGAAGAGGACTTTGAAATACTCTCTCGCACCAAGGCCAAACTGTGTATTTGTCCTAAAAGCAATTTATTCACTGGGGTTGGACTACCTAATTTACCAAAACTCCTTCAAGCAGGTGTTGACATTGCTTTGGGGACTGATTCTTTAGCCAGTAACGACCGCCTCTCTCTCTTTGAGGAAATGAAAACTCTTAAACTTTTTTATCCCCAAGTGTCATCCCTAAGGATTTTGGAAATGGCTACAAGCCTGGGAGCAAAAATCCTCGGAATTAAGGATGGGGGAACTATCAAAAGGGGTGTCAAGCCAGACTTTATAGCAGTTGAAGTTCAGGGGTTACCTGAAAAATCCCTTGATCGGGCATTAGATTCCCTTTTATTAAACGAAAAAAAAATAAAATTTAAGTTCTATGTCAGTAATTAAAGAATCTGCAAATTTAGGTTTTAGTATTAAAATCGGATTTCCTAAGTATTTAAACACCCTTCCTCTTCTTCACTACTTAGAGATATCTCCAGAGATAGAGTTGAGACTTAAACCTCCAAAGGAAATCAACCGCGCTCTTGAATCTGGGACCCTTGTTGCAGGACTTGCCTCAAGTCTTTTTTATGCTAAAAATTATAGAGATTATCTGATTATACCTGATATTTCTATAAGTGCGGTAGGGAAAGTCAAAAGTGTTATTCTTTTTCACGAAGGTCCCCTTTCAACCCTTCATAAAAAAATAATTGGTATCACACCTGAAACTGAAACCTCCCTTGCCCTCTTAAGAATAATTCTTGAAGACTTCTATAACATAAAACCCCAGTATGAAATCCTTGAAGAGGGATGGGCCAATCTATCTGGATCAAAAAAAGAGACCTTAAAGGGCTATTTGGCAATTGGGGATGAGGCCCTACTTTTGCAAAAGAAAAGGCCCTTTGACCAAGCTACGGATCTTGCAGAGATATGGCTGAAAAAAACCAATCTTCCCTTTATTTTTGCTCTACTTATACTACGAAGAGAGAGGAGTTATTCTCCGGAAATTCGGGAAAAACTCAAAGCCTTTATTCTTAGACTTTATCAAGCAAGAGCAAAGGGGGTATCAACCTTGAAAATCCTCCTAAAAAATTCTTCTCTTCAAATAGAGCCCAAACAGGCTTTATCCTATCTTCAGCATTTAGAATATGATTTCTCTGGTCTCAAACAAAGAGCCTTTCTTAAGTTTTGTTCTTTTCTCCAAAAAAGAGGTATTATCTCTAAACTACCTAAGTTACAATTTTTCGACCTATGAGTGGAACCAAAAAACCCCATAAAAAATACTTGGAGGAAAAATTTGATCATATAGTAAGATTTTATGACCTTGTTAACTCCCTACTAAGTTTCAATCAAGACCGTGCATGGAGAAAGAGAGTCGTTCAGCTCCTTAATAACATAGAGGGTCCTATCCTCGATCTTTGCTGTGGTCCCTTTACTCTAAGTGTGGAAATAATTAATACTTGTTCCAAGCGGGTCTTTGCCTTAGATCTCAGTTTTAATATGCTAAAATTCGGATTAAAGAGAAGCTCTCTTTTTTATCCCTTTTTGTTCCCCATAAGGGCAGATGCAGAGAGATTACCCTTTAAGGAGGCTCAGTTCTCCGCCATCACTCTTGCCTTTGGCTTAAGAAATCTTTCCAATCTCTCCTTAGCTATTAGTGAATTTCACAGGGTACTCAAAGAAGAAGGTCTCTTACTTATACTTGAGTTTTCCATGCCTGTTAATCCCATTATAAAAGCTTTTTATATCCCTTACCTAAGATATTTAGTTCCCTTAGTGGGAGGCCTTATCACTAAAGACCGAGAGGCTTATCAATACTTAGCAAACTCTATTCAAAGGTTTCCCCCTCCCCAAATAATTTCTCAAGAGATACAAAAAGTGGGTTTTCAGAAACTATCTATGCACTCCTTAACCTTTGGAGTGGTAACACTCTATGTGTTCAAAAAAATCAAAACTATTCCAGAGACTTTAAAATGAAAAGTAGTTGGCCCTCCTCTACAATCTGGTTGCGTTTAACTAAAATTTCTATAACTTGAGCCCGTGAGGGCGCATAAATTGGAGTCTCCATTTTCATAAATTCCAAATTGGCTATCTCCTCTCCTTTCTCTACTACATCACCTGGCTTTAGATCCTCTCTTTCAAAGTTTCCTATTCTCCATATAATTCCCCGTAGAGGGGCTCTGATTTCATAAAACTTATCTTCACGCAACTCTGTTTCCTCTTTGTCTCTCACCATCTTTTTTCTTCTTTTTTTCATCTATTATATCTTATTATTTCACTCCTCCTAATCTCTTCCCTTTACCTCCATAACTTGAATAGTTGACAGACCGCAGATCATCTCACCTCTTGCACCCTATGGAAGAATTCAGATAAAAAACAAAGTTGGCTTAAATAAGTTGATTTTTATCAAAATTCTATTATATTGAGGATGAAGGCTGGGAAGTTAAAGAGAAGGAGGAAAGATTTATGCCTTTAGATCCTGAAGTAAAGATTCATATTATTTCACACTTTAGAAGACATCCTCAAGATACGGGGTCTCCAGAAGTTCAAATAGCCCTTCTTACCGCAAGGATTAAACAACTGGAGGAACACTTAAAAACTCATCGTAAAGATTTTCATTCCCGTAGAGGGCTCATGAAGTTAATTGGTAAAAGAAGAGCTCTTCTCAATTATTTAAAAAGATCTGATTTTATGAAATATCAAGTTCTTTTAAAGGAGTTAGGTCTAAAGAAATAATATACAGGCGGGGAGTAGCCCGCCTGTTTCTTATACCCAGCCCATCTCTTCGTATAGAACTCTTCCGGTGCCTGCTGGAATAAGCCTACCAATTATTACATTTTCCTTTAAACCTCTTAGATAGTCTACCTTACCTGCCAAAGAAGCCTCTGTTAAGACTCTGGTGGTCTCCTGGAAAGAGGCTGCGGATAACCAAGATTCAGTTAAAAGTGCTGCCTTTGTTATTCCAAGTAAGACGGGTTCAGCTACTGCAGGTTTTCCCCCTTGTGCTAATACCCGTTCATTTTCCTCCTCAAAGCGCACTCTATCTACATACTCTCCAATCATAAAGGAGGTATCTCCTGCCTCTTTGATTTTAACTTTTTTAAGCATCTGTCTGATGATTACCTCGAAGTGCTTATCGCTGATCTTCACTCCTTGAAGTCTGTAAACCTCTTGAATTTCCTCAATAAGAAACCTGGCCACACCTTTAATTCCAGTAACTTTGAGTATATCATGGGGATTAGGGGACCCTTCAATAAGAGGTTCCCCAGGTTTTACCATATCTCCCTCTCGAACTACGATATATTTTCCCTTAGGTAGCATATATTCTTTAGTTTCTCCAATCTCAGGTTGGACTACCAACCTCTTCCTCCCGCGCACATCTTTCTCAAAGAAAACCCTTCCCTCAATCTCACTTATAATGGCACTCTCCTTAGGTTTTCTTGCTTCAAAAAGATCTGTAACCTTAGGCAAACCACCGGTAATATCCTTAGCTTTTAAAGTCTCCCTGGGTAGCCTTGCTATGATATCACCTGCTTCTACCATCTCGCCCTCTTGCACACTGATAATAGCTCCCACTGGTAATTCATATCGGGCCTTGCCTCTCCCATCAGGTAAATCAATAGTTCTACCCTTATCATCTTTTATAGAAATCCTTGGGCGATAATCCGTTAGTTTATAATCCCTTACTACAATAGTTATTCTCCCCGTAGTAGGATCAATCCTTTCATCCACGGTTACACCATCGATAATATCACCAAACTTAACCCGACCAGAAACTTCAGTAATAATAGGCATTGTATAGGGATCCCATTCAACTAAAAGAGTACCTGCTTTAACAACCTCATTTTGTTCCACTTTAATTTTAGCTCCATATACCACAGGATATTTTTCTAAAATCCTGCCATCGGGTCCTTCGATAGCTATTTCTCCCTGTCTATTGAGCGCAACAAGGGTTCCATCAGGTCTTCTTACTGCTCGAATATTCAGGAATTTTACTTTACCTTGAGATTGAGCTATGTGCTGACTTTGCTCCAAGGCTTTACCCACTGCTCCACCTATGTGAAAGGTCCTCATAGTTAACTGGGTGCCTGGTTCTCCTATGGATTGGGCTGCAATTATACCTACCGCCTCTCCTATTTCCACAAGTTTGCCCCTTGCCAAATCTCTTCCATAACACCTTCTACAAACTCCAAATTTAGACTCACAAGTTATAACGGACCGAATGACTACCCTTTCAATTCCTGCCTCCTTTAACTTAGCTGCCTTTGCCTCATCAATTTCTTCATTGGCTCTAACTAAAATCTCCCCAGTTAAAGGATCTACCACGTCTTCCAAGGCAACCCTTCCCAGCACTCTATCACAAACAGGTTCAATAATCTCACCACCCTCTACTAAATGGCCTAATTCTATACCATCAATAGTTCCACAATCCTCTTCAGTTATAACACAATCTTGAGCTACATCTACGAGCTTTCTCGTTAGGTATCCCGCATTAGCAGTCTTCAAAGCAGTATCTGCCAGGCCCTTTCTTGCTCCATGAGTTGACACGAAATATTCCAATACGGAAAGGCCTTCTCTAAAATTACTTCTAATAGGAGTTTCAATGATTTCTCCTGATGGCTTAGCCATAAGCCCTCTCATACCGGCCAACTGTCTTATTTGATCTTTCGACCCACGAGCTCCAGAAAAAGCCATGATATAAACAGGATTAAAACTAGGCCCAATTCTATTTTCACCACTTGGTCCTTGATATACCTTAGTTTCCATCTTTTTAATCATCTCTTCCGTAACTCGTTCGGTAGCGGTAGACCAGATATCAATTGCTTTATTATATCGCTCTGACTCAGTAATTAAACCCTCTTGATACTGCTCCCAAAGCTCTTTAATCTTATTTTCCGCTTCTTTTAGAATCTCGGTCTTTTTCTCTGGAATAGTAAGATAATCTACGGAGATAGATAACCCTGCCCTTGTGGACATAGCATATCCTAAATCTTTAATTCTATCCGCAAAAATAACAGTGTTTTTAAGTCCTGCCTTCCGGTATGAAAGATTAATTAATTCCTGAAGTTCCTTTTTTCTAAGAGGTTTGTTGTATTCTTCAAAGGGAATTACCTCTGGCACAATTGTCGAAAGTATTACTCTACCCACAGTAGTCTCAACGAGTTTGCCCTCCATTCTAACCTTTATCTTTGCCTGAAGATGTATCTCTCCAGATTGATAGGCCAAGAATACTTCCTCTTTATCTTTAAAAACCATTCCTTCTCCAGGCGCAAAGGGTCTCTCCATAGTCATGTAATAAATTCCTAAAACCATATCCTGAGTAGGATATACCACAGGAATTCCATTTGCCGGAAGAAGTATGTTATTAGTAGAGAGTATTAAGACTCTATTTTCCACCTGTGCTTCAACCGAGAGGGGAACATGCACTGCCATCTGGTCACCGTCAAAATCCGCGTTATATGCCACACATACCAGAGGATGAAGCTGAATAGCCTTGGTATCTATAAGAACGGGCTCAAAGGCTTGAATACCAAGTCTGTGAAGCGTAGGAGCACGATTTAACATAATAGGATATTCCCTCACTATTTCCTCCAGGGCATCCCATACCGCCATATGCTCCTCTTCTACTAACTTTTTGGCGGTTTTAATGTTTGTGGCATAGCCATTTTTTTCAAGCCAACTAAATATGTAGGGTTTAAAAAGCTCAAGAGCCATTTTTTTGGGCAGGCCACATTGATGCATCCTAAGTTCTGGACCAGCAACAATGACCGATCTTCCCGAAAAGTCTACCCTTTTACCCAGTAAGTTTTGTCTAAATCTTCCTTGTTTTCCTTTCAGGATATCTGAGAGACTCTTTAGAGGACGCCTGTTTGGACCTGTCACCGGTCTACCCCTTCTTCCATTATCAAAAAGGGCATCTACTGCCTCTTGAAGCATTCTCTTTTCATTCTTTAAAATTATCTCCGGGGCATCAAGATCTATAAGTTTCTTAAGACGGACATTTCGGTTGATAACTCGCCTATAAAGATCATTCAAATCAGAGGTAGCAAATCTTCCTCCCTCCAAAGGAACAAGAGGTCTTAACTCTGGCGGAATTACCGGTATGACCTGCAAAATCATCCACTCTGGCCTATTACCAGACTCTATGAAATTTCTAATTAGCTGAAGTCTCTTCCCTAATTTCTTTCTTCGGGCTTCACTCTGAGTAGCCTGCATTTCCAATTGAATATCCCGAGATAATTTTTCTAAGTCGAGTTTTTTCAGAAGTTCCGCTATGGCCTCCGCACCAGTGCTAATCTTTATTTTGTCTCCATAGGTCTCCTGTAGAAAATAATACTTTTCTTCATTAAGCAAAGTTCCTGGAGGATATTCCTCAATTTCACTATCTATAACTACATATTTTTCCAAATAAAGTATAGATTCAACCTCTTTGAGAGTTTTGTCTAAAAGAAGACCTATCTTACTGGGAATACTCCTCAAATACCAGATGTGAGCAACTGGTGCAGCAAGCTCTATGTGCCCCAACCTTTCTCTACGAACCTTACTTTGGATTACCTCAACCCCGCATTTTTCACAGATTACACCTCTATGTTTTATACCTTTATATTTTCCACATATACATTCAAAATCCCTAACAGGCCCAAAAATTTTGGCACAAAAAAGACCATCGCGCTCAGGCCTTAGGGTTCTATAATTTATTGTCTCCGGTTTTTTTACTTCTCCGTAGCTCCATTCTCTTATCTTTTCCGGACTGGCAAGACCTATCCTAATTGCTCTTATTCTCATTATTTCCTTTGGTTTTTCCAGAATACTTAAAAGATCCCTCATGTTTACCTCCTCCTTTTAAAAACTTTACTCCTCTATCAATTCTACATCCAAGGCTAATCCCTGAAGTTCCTTAGTGAGGACTCGGAAACTCTCTGGTAAACCTGCCTCCAGAAAGTTTTTACCTTTAACAAGTTTTTCATACATTTTGGTTCTTCCCTCCACATCGTCGCTTTTTACTGTCAAAAACTCCTGTAAGGTATAAGCCGCTCCATAGGCTTCAATAGCCCAGACCTCCATCTCCCCTAATCTCTGCCCACCAAACTGGGACTTACCACCTAAGGGTTGTTGAGTAATTAGAGAATATGGTCCAGTTGAACGGGCATGAATTTTATCATCTACCAAGTGATGAAGCTTTAACATATGCATCACCCCTACAGTTATCTTCTCCATGAAGGGCTCTCCAGTCATACCATCGTATAAAATCGTAGTGCCACTTTCATCAAGACCTGCCAATCTTAGCCATTTTTTAATCTCATCTTCCTTTGCCCCCGCAAAAACAGGAGTAGCAATAGGAATTCCATCTTCAAAGGCTTTCGCTAACTCTAATATCTCCTCATCACTTTTACCTTCTACTAATTTCTCATATTCCTCTGGACTAAATATTTCTTTTAAAAGGGCTTTTACTGCAATCACATCATAAGATTGAGCTAATTTAGCTATTTTAGCTCCCAACTCCTTACAAGCCCAACCTAAGTGAGTTTCAAGAAGCTGGCCTATATTCATTCGGGAGGGAACTCCCAGCGGAGAAAGTATAATATCTATAGGTCTTCCATCGGGTAAAAAGGGCATGTCCTCAATAGGGACAATCTTAGAAACAACTCCCTTATTTCCATGGCGACCTGCCATCTTGTCTCCAGGTTGTAGCTTCCTCTTCATAGCTACATAAACCTTTACAATTTTTAAGACCCCTGGAGGAAGTTCCTCACCTTGTTTAATCTTATTTATCTTTGCTTCATATTCCTCTAAAATTTCCTTTCTTCTCCTTTCAAATCCCTTCACCAATTCTTGCACAATTGCCTTCTTCTCTTGCGGCACCACTTCTCTTAGCTTTGAAATAAGAGCGGTAGGTAAATTTAAAATTATCTCCTTTGTAAATTTTTCACCTTTCTTCAATAGGACTTCCTCTTCCCACTCAAGGGTCCCTGTAGCCTCGACCCCTTCAAGAAGCTGAGCAAGTTTATGAAGCAGACTTCTCTTTAATACCTCTAATAAATCTGCCTGATTCCTTAAGATCTTAGCTATAGCCTCGTCCTCTTTTTGTCTGGCGCGACTATCCTTTTCTACTCCCTTTCGAGTCAAAACCTTGGTATCAATTACAATTCCCTCAATTCCTGCAGGAACTCTCAAAGATGTATCCTTTACATCCTTAGCTTTCTCTCCGAAAATAGCCCTCAGAAGTCTCTCTTCCGCAGTTAGAGTAGTTTCACCCTTTGGAGTTACCTTCCCCACCAATATGTCTCCGGGCCTAACATAGCTACCAATCTGAACGATACCACTTTTGTCAAGATGCAACAAAGCCTCTTCACTTATATTGGGAAGATCCCTGGTTATTTCCTCTTTCCCCAACTTTGTTTCACGAGCTACGCACTCAAATTCCTCTATGTGAATGGAAGTAAAAACATCATCCCTCACCAAACGCTCTGAAATAATTATAGAATCTTCAAAGTTATATCCCCTCCAGGGCATAAAGGCTACTAATACATCCTTACCCAGGGCTAATTCCCCTTGTTCAATGGAAGGTCCATCTGCTAAAATATCTCCCTTTCGAATCCTTTGACCGGGATAGACTACTGGTTTTTGGTTAAAAGTAGTATTTTGATTAGATTTAACCCACTTTATTAGATTGTAAACCTTTACCTCGGGCAATCCCCCTTGATCACCATCATATCGCACAACAATTCTTTGACTATCTACATTTTCCACTACTCCGTCCTTTTCCGCAACAAGCAAGAACCCAGAGTGTCTCGCCACACTTCGCTCCATTCCCGATCCTATCAAAGGGGCTTTAGCTTTTATCAAAGGCACTGCCTGCCTTTGCATGTTTGATCCCATAAGAGCACGATTAGCATCATCATGTTCCAAAAAGGGGATAAGAGAGGTAGATACGCTCACAATTTGCGCTGGGAAAAGGTCGACTAAATCTACCTCTTCTCTTCGAGCCATGATAAACTCTCCATTCTTCCTTGCTGGAACAACTTCAGAAATGATATAACCATAGGGGTCTATATCAATAGTTGACTGGGCAATAACCAAGTCCTTTTCCTCTGCAGCATTAAGATAAATGATTTGATCAGTGACCCGTCCGTTTTTCACTAACCTATAGGGGGTTTCAAGAAAACCAAAGGGATTCGTTTTGGCATAGGTGGTAGGTGAAACAATAAGACCAATATTTGGTCCCTCGGGTGTCTCAATAGGACATATTCTTCCATAATGACTCGGATGCACATCTCTTACCTCAAAACCAGCCCGCTCTCTGGTTAGTCCCCCTGGACCAAGAGCAGAAAGTCTCCTCTTATGAGTTAACATGGATAACACATTAGTTTGATCCATAAACTGAGAAAGCTGTCCCTGAGCAAAAAACTCCTTTACTGCGGAAAGCACCGGTTTACTGTTTATAAGGTCCCCAGGAGTAAGATTTTCTACCTCTTGGAGCTGAAGCTTTTCTTTAACAAGCCTTTCCAGTCGCATAAGACCTATCAGAAATTGATTTTCCACTAACTCACCTACCGCTCTCACTCTGCGATTAGAAAGGCTATCTATATCGTCTCCTTCCTCTTCCTCCTCTTTAAGTCTTATTAGTTCCTTTAAAATAGCAATAACATCGTCTAAAGTAAGGGTTCGATGGGTTATTGGTATATCCAGACCTAATCTAAGATTAATCTTATATCTTCCAATCTCGGAAAGATCGTAAGTTTGTAAATCGAAAAATAAAGAGTTAAAATAAGCACTAGCTACTTCAAGATTAGCTGGGCTTGTAGGTCTCATTTTACGATATATTTCTAAAAGTGCTTGTTCCTTATCCTTAGCCTTATCGGCTTTTAAAGACTCTCTTAAAGCCAAAGAGTAACGATGAATATCCGTAAAAATTACATCTATCTCCTTTATCCCCTTGGATCTTAAAATCCTTAGGGTTTCCTCTGTGATCTCAGTATTAAGAGGAAGTAATACCTCTCCTGTCTCCTTATCCACGATTTCCTTAGCAGAGATTTTACCAAGAAGCATTTTGTCTTCGCCCTTAATTCTTTTAATCCCTAATTCTTTAAATTTTTTTATTACTCCGCTACTTATAACCTTACCCTTCTTAATCAAAACCTCTCCAGTTTCAGGGTGGATAAAATCAACCTCCGCCTTTTGTCCCGATAGAATCTCAAAATCAAGCTCTCTTTCCACACCCTCTTCCAGAAGATAATACCTCTCTCTGGGATAAAATAGATTAAGAATAGCTTCCTCACTTAATCCCATAGCCTTGAGAAAGACCGTAGCAGATATATTCTTCCTTTTATCAATCCTTACAAAAAATCTTCCTTTATAATCATAAATAAAATCAATCCAAGATCCCTTAACAGGAATTACCCTTCCAATATAGGTAAGTCTTCCTGCCTTAGCTTGGGTTTTTTCTTTTTCAAAGATTACGCCTGGTGATCTTTGTAATTGATTTACCACTGCCCTTTCGGTGCCATTTATAATAAATCTGCCATCCTCAGTCATCTGAGGGATGGTTCCAAAGTAAAGCTCCTGCTCCTTTATGTCTCTAATACTCTTCACACCGGTGTGAGGATCTATATCGTAAGTTACGAGCCTAACTCTCAATTTCATGGAAGCTTCATAGCTTTGTCCCTTATCCTTAGCTTCCGAGGGCTCGTATTCCGGAGGTAATATTTTATAATCAAGATATTCTAATACTGCAGTCTCTGCATAATCCTTAATAGGAAAGATTGTTTTAAAGCATCTGTGGATACCAACTTCTTGCCTGTGTTCTGGGGGGGTACTCGCCTGTAAGAATAGTTCATAGGAACTTTTGGGAATAGCTATCAAATCAGGCAGATCTGCAATTTGTTTTACCTTGGCGAAACTTTTTCTTATCCTCAAAGTCCTGTTTAGTTCGGACATCCCTGATTTACCTCCTTTTAATGAATATAAAAAGACTATGAGGGTTTTCCCCCAAAGGGAAAACCCTTAAAAAAGATTATCGAGATAATATAATTTGTCAAGATTACTTAATTTCTACCTTAGCTCCTACTTCTTCTAATTTCTTTTTAATTTCCTCAGCTTCCGCCTTGGGGATGCCAGTTTTAATGGGCTTTGGTGCAGATTCTACTAAATCCTTAGCCTCCTTAAGCCCAAGGCCTGTAAGCTCTCTAACTACTTTGATGACATTAATCTTATTAGCACCAACCTCTGTGAGAATAACATCAAACTCCGTTTTTTCTTCTACAGGTGCGGCCTCTGCTGGAGCAGTTATCCCAGGCATGGCAGCCACTGCAGCCACAGGTGCAACAGCAGTAACCCCAAACTTCTCTTCCAGCTCTTTGATAAATTGAGAAAGTTCAAGAACCGTCATGTTAGAAATAAATTCAATAACCTCTTCTTTTGTTACCGCCATTTCTTTACCCTCCTTTTTTATTTATTTTCTTCTCTTAATACTTAATTAGCTTTCTCCTTTTCCTTTCTTTTCCTCAATTGCTTTTAGAACATAAAGAAAATTCCGTATCACTGCGGACAATACGCCCACAAAACCCGAAAGTGGAGCTTGAATGGTTCCTAAAAGCTGAGCTAAAAGAATTTCTTTAGGTGGAAGCTTTACTAATTCATCAATGACCTGACTATCATATCCTTTACCCTTAATCACCAGTCCTCTCAATTGCAAGTTAGGATGTGTCTTAATGAACTCCTTCAAAACCTTAGCAATTTCTACTGGATCTTTGTAGGAAAACACCAAAGCAGTTGGGCCTTCTACATAGTCCATAATAGCTCGAAAGGGTGTGTTTTCACTTCCTATTCTAATTAGAGTATTTTTATAAACTCTATATTCACCTCCTTTTTCTCTGATAAGTCTTCTAATTTCATTTACCTCAGATACTTTAAATCCTCTGAAAGAGGCAATAAAAACCGCCTCGGAGCGTTGCAACTTTTCCTGCAAGGCTTTTAACATTTCTTCTTTTTTTGCACGGGTGATCAAGGCATACCTCCTTAAATTTTAATTAAAACCTGAAAGGGTACCCTTTCGCCTAAAGTAGGCTAAGGCCTTAGAGCCTTAATTAAGCCACTCAAGGGGCGCCTACTTATCTTGGGCCTCAAAGGGCTCCCCAAAAGATGAGAGCACCTTTTGGCCAAAAATATATACTTTAGTCTCCAGAATATTTATGTAGCAGGTTTCTCAAATCGTTTATGTCAACCTTAATCCCTGGTCCCATTGTAGTCGAAAGGGTAATACCTTTTATATACTGCCCTTTAGCTGAGGCGGGCTTTGCCTTTAATATGGCCTCAAAAAGGGCACATAAATTTTCTAAGATTTTCTTTTGTCCAAAGGATACCTTTCCCACTGGGGCATGTAAAACCCCAGCTCGATCAACTTTAAAATCTACTTTACCCGCTTTAATGTCCCTTACCGCTTTAGCAACTTCAAAAGTAACAGTTCCAGTCTTAGCACTGGGCATAAGACCCCTTGGCCCCAAGATCTTTCCCAATCTGCTCACCTGTCCCATAAGATCAGGTGTAGCAATGACCTTATCAAATTCAAGCCAATTTTCCTCTTGGATCTTTTTTATAAGGTCTTCATCTCCCACAAAATCTGCTCCCGCCTCTAACGCTTCTTTTGCCTTTTCCCCTTTGGCAAAAACTAACACTCGAGCAACCTTTCCTGTTCCATGGGGTAAAACCACTGAACCTCTCACCATCTGATCCGCATGGCGTGGATCTACCCCTAAGACTACTGCTACCTCTACAGTTTCATCAAATTTAGCATAAGCATTTTCTAAAGCAAGCTTTACTGCCTCCTCAAAACTATATTTTTTGATTCGGTCAATCTTGGATAATGCTGTCAAATACTTTTTACCCCTTCTTGGCATAGCCTTTCTCCTTTAGTCCACTATTTCAATTCCCATGCTTTTAGCAGTTCCTTCAATAGTTCTGATTGCTGCCTCAAGGGAAGCAGCAGTCATATCTGCCATCTTTGTCTTAGCAATTTCCTCTAATTGTTTTCGAGTTATGGTGCCAACCTTCTCTTTTTTTGTATTATGCGCTCCAGTTTCAATCCCTGCTGCCTTTTTAAGAAGCACTGAGGCAGGAGGAGTCTTTAATTCAAAAGTGAAAGATCTGTCCGCATACACAGTTATTACCACAGGTATTATATATCCCTCTTGACCTCTAGTCTTTTCATTAAAAGCCTTAACAAACTCCATAATATTTACCCCATGTTGCCCCAAGGCCGGACCTACAGGTGGTGCTGGAGTTGCTTGCCCAGCAGGTAATTGGAGTTTTATTTGAGCCACAACCTTTTTAGCCATACTCTACTTGCCTCCCTAAGAGATCTTCTGTAAATTTGTAAAATCTATATCAACGGGAGTCTCCCTACCAAAGATACTCACTAATACCCTTACCTTTCCCTTATCGGGTTTAACCTCCTCTACGGTTCCTATAAAGTTAGCAAAGGGACCTTCGATGATCTTAACTCTATCTCCAGCCATAAATTGGTAGCGAGGTTTTGGTTTTATCTCCTCAACAACTAAATTACCTTTAAGTCTTTCAACCTCTTCAGTTCTATAAAAATATAGTTTATCTCCGCCAGTTACATCTAATACTCCCTCTAAGGATTTTATAAAAGTCTTTAGATCTTCGTCAATTTCACCATAAAGAAGGAAATACCCCGAATAAAACCGTCTCTTTTCATGTCTTTCAGGCGAAAAAACCAATTCAATTTCCTTTGGTGGAGGAAGAAAGACTTGCTCTACTTTACTACTAAGTCCCCGTTCCTCAAGCAAGGCTAATAACTTATCCTTTATTTCCTCTTCTTTTCCTGCCCAAACTTGAATAGAATACCAATCCTTACCCACTTTATTTCACCAGAAGCGATATAATAAAATTATAAATAATATCCAACAGCCCTAAATAGGCACCAATAAAGATACTTAAAAAGATTACCATTAAACTACTCATTAACACCTGCTTTCTTCCCGCCCAGGTAATCTTTTGGCCTTCTATTTTTACTTCCTTTAAAAATCTTAGCCCTCTATTAATTATATTCGACGCACTCTGTGGGCTTGCTTTTTTTAATAGCTCAACCATTATCCTTTATCATATCAAAGATATTGCAGGGCAGGAGGGACTCGAACCCCCAGCCTTCGGATTTGGAGTCCGATGCTCTGCCAACTTGAGCTACTGCCCTACTTTTTAACCTCTTTATGGGGAGTATGCTTTCTATCCCAAGGGCAGTATTTCTTCAATTCCAACCTATCTGGAGTATTTCTCCTATTCTTTGAGGTCGTATAATTTATCCTTTTACACTCTGTGCACTGCAAATGTATAGTTATTCTTACCTCACCTTTTTTAGCCATAAAAATTACTCCTATTCTATTATCTTAGTGACCACTCCCGCACCTACTGTTCTTCCTCCTTCCCTTATCGCAAACCTCAAACCCTCCTCCAATGCAACAGGCTTTATCAACTCCACCTCTAACTCCACATTGTCCCCTGGCATCACCATCTCCACACCACTCGGCAAACTCACCACCCCCGTCACATCAGTCGTCCTAAAATAAAACTGCGGCCTATACCCATTAAAAAACGGCGTGTGCCTTCCTCCCTCCTCCTTCTTCAATACATATACCTCAGCCTTAAACCTCCGATATGGCTTAATACTCCCAGGTTTCGCCAAAACCTGCCCCCTCTCCACATCATCCTTCCCTACACCCCTCAACAATACTCCTACATTATCCCCAGGTAAAGCCTCATCTAATATCTTCCTAAACATCTCTATGCTTGTAGCCACCGTCTTTATCGTCGGCCTAAGCCCCACTACCTCCACCTCATCTCCAGGCCTCAATACCCCTCTCTCCACCTTCCCAGTTACCACCGTTCCCCTCCCACTTATACT
>JANXCE010000021.1 GCA_025059715.1 Caldimicrobium sp. | reverse complement strand
GACACGTGGCGGAAATCTACTGGCAACAGGATCTTCCCGTTGGACAAAAACTTACTAAAAACGGAAGAGCCATGCTGAGAGTGGGCTTCCAACACTATTGGTTTAACTACTACGGCTCTGCTAACTGGTTAGAAACCCCAAGAAAGATAAAAGACATTGAAAAGTGGGTAAAGCAAGCTCAACAATTAATGTCTACTGATCGTGGGGCAGCAATGGAATTAATGAGGCAATCCATGACCATGTTTGTGCCAATACACAAGATGTGGAACCTATATGGCTCTCTGGAATTATTCTTTTAATACCTAATATTCTAATATTTAGACCATCTCACCTCCAAGGGGGCTTTCTGCCCCCTTTTCAAATTTTCAGATTTCAATTTTTAGATTAAAATCCTTTTTCTATGAAGAGGGTGCTCGTTATTGGGGGATTTGACCCTTCAGGGGGAGCGGGACTGCTTATGGATGTGAAGATGCTTACACTCTTTGGTTTGGCCTGCGCTTCAGTGCCTACCGCTCTTACCTTTCAAAGCACAAAAACCTTTGAAGCCTGGAAACCCCTTGAAAGTAAAGACTTTGAAAGGATGTTAAAACTTACCCTCTCGGATCTCCTTCCAGTGGGAGTAAAAATTGGCATGCTTGCAACACCTGAAATAGTCTCTATTAGCGCCAGGTATTTAAAAAAATACAGAACATCTATTAACTGGGTTGTTTATGACCCAGTGTTAAGAGCAACCCTGGGAGCGGAGCTCTCTTGGGGAGGGGATTTTCTGGAGGTCCTAAAAAGGGAACTCCTTCCCTTAGTGGACTTTCTTACCCCTAACCAACAGGAGGCAAGCATACTAACTAACAGGGAGATTACCTCCTCAAAGGATTTAAAACTCATATGCACAACCCTTAGATCCTACGGAGTAAGACATGTAGCTATCACTGGCTTAAAAAAAGAGGGAAGGATTTACAATTACTATCTGGGAGAGCAAGAAAGGCTTTATTCCACAAAGGAGCTACCTTACGAATTTCATGGCACAGGATGTGCCCTCTCCTCCCTTCTTTTAGCCTATTTGTTAAGGGATTATCCTCCACCTAAGGCCATCTTTAAGGCTATGAGAAGGCTAAGTTACTATCTCAAGAAGGCACCCCCTCTGCAGGCAGGCCAGAAGTTAAGACTCATCCTTTAAACTTAACCTAAGCCCTCTCTTTAAAGGGTCCTTCTCCTTTTAGGGAAATGAGGTTAAATTTAAAAACTCATGTGGGTAGAGCAAGGCGTAGAGAAAAGAGAGCTTTTTCTTGAGCTTCTTGATTTTCCAAGGAAGCACCTTCTATTAACAGCCCTTAGAGAAATTTCTGAGCAAGAACACATCTATGTGGTGGGAGGTGCCCTTCGCGACCTTTTTTACCAAAAAAAAATCCTTGACTTGGATTTAGCGGTCAAGGAGAATCCTGAGAAAGTAGCAGAGTATTTGGCGAAAAAGACAGGCTATAGTTTGGTTTTGCTCTCTGAGGAATTTGGAATCTACCGCTTAAGTAAAGATAGACACACCGTTGATATAACCGAATACAGGGGACAGAGCTTAGAAGAGGACTTAGCTAAGAGAGACTTTACGATTAACTCCATAGCGCTTCCTTTAAGAGCCCTCTTTGAAGGGCCCTTTCTTCTATATGATCCCATAGGAGGCCTAAAGGATTTAAGTTTAAGACAGATCAGGACCTATAGGGAGGAAAACCTAATAGAGGATCCCCTGCGCATACTTAGAGGATATAGATTGTATGCCCAGGGATATGGAGACATTACTAATCAAACCCGAGCCTATTTCAGAAGGTATAAGGGATTTATAATACATGTAGCCCCTGAGAGACTCTCCATGGAGCTTAAATTTATTCTTCTTACTACTCAGGCAAGTTTAGCCTTTAGGCTGATGGATGAAGATGGAGTTCTTGAAGAGCTCTTTCCTGAAATTAAGCCCTCCCGAGGTATGCCTCAACCAAGTTTTCATCACTTAGATGTGCTCTCCCATAACCTAACTACTCTGGAAGCAGGGGAAAAAATTCTTAATAATCCTAAACATTATCTAAGTCTTCAAGAGGCCCCCTCTCTTTTTGAAGAGGAGGACTTTGTGCTCACGGTGAAACTTGCCTGTTTTTTTCACGACTTGGGGAAGGGTTATACCTTTGCAGAGAGTGGAGAGAGAATCACCTTCTACGGACACGAAAGAGAGGGAGCTAAACTCTGGGAAAGCAGGGCTTTGAGCTTAAGATTTAAAACAGAAATCATTGAACGGGTTGCTCGCCTTATTAGGAATCACATGAGACCCTGTCTCCTTCTCAAGGAGTGGGAGGAAGGAAAGCTCTCCCTTAGAGCCAAAAGAAATCTCATTAAGGATCAGCCTAATTTCTACGAATTGTGGATAGTCTCCCTTGCGGATTCCCTTGCCTCCAAGGGACCAGATAAGGAGCCGGACTACGAAGAAAAATTAAACAAATTTTTCCACGAACTCCTCCAATTTCAGAGAGACTTAGAGCGGGTTGAAAAGAGAGAGAGAATTCTAACTGGAAAAGACCTTATACAATTGGGCTTTAAACCAGGTCCCTTATTTAAAACAATCCTGGAAGATGTAGAATTAAAGGTTTTGGAGGGAGAGATCAGAGACCGGGAAAGCGCTTTAGCTTATGTTTTAGAAAACTATAGGACCTATTTGTGATGGAACCTGAAGAGACTCTTTTTTTAAGGGGTAGGCTCAGGGTTTACCAATATGAAAGGGGCTTTCGCTTTGGTATTGACAGTGTATTATTGGCAAACTTTATAGAGCTAAGATTTAGAGACAGGGCCTTAGAAATCGGAGCGGGGTGTGGTCTTATTAGTTTTATTGCCAAGGTGCGCTTTCCATACGCTAAGATTTATCTTTTGGAAAAGGACCCTTTGTACACAAAGGCCCTCAAGAGAGGAATCCTGGCTAACGAATTTTACCAAGAGCTCTTTCCTATTCAAGGAGAGGCTTTAAAACTACCCTTTAAAGGAAATTACTTTGATGTGGTGTATCTCAATCCCCCCTACTTCAAGACAGCAAGTGGAAGAAAAAGCCCTTATAAGTTAAAAGAGTTAGCTAAGAGGGAGGAGGTGTTTTGCCTGGAGAGTGCCCTCCAAGAGGCTTCCCATGTTTTAAAAAATGGGGGAAGATTCTATATTATATTTACCGCGCACAGATTAGCAGAGTTAATCCAACTACTTCTTAAGGCAAAACTTGAGCCTAAGGTTTTGCGTATGGTGCATTCCTATCCGGGAGGAGAGGCTAAGAGAATCCTAATTAAAGCTATTAAAGGGGCTAAGAGTGAAATAAGGATTTTACCTCCCTTGTATATTTATCAAAAAAAAGGGGGCAACTATAGCCCTGAAGTCAAAAATTTTTTGGAGCCTTAGGCTATCATGGAAATAATGATACCTAAAAAAACTAATAGCTTTAAGCTGATTGCTAACATTGAGCCTAAGGGTGATCAGCCCAAGGCCATTGCGAAGCTGGTAGAAGGTGTTAAAAAGGGGTTGCCTCATCAGGTGTTACTTGGGGTAACGGGCTCAGGTAAAACCTTCACTATGGCAAATGTGATAGCTCGTCTGCAGAGGCCAACCCTAATTATTGCTCCCAACAAGACCCTTGCTGGTCAGCTCTACAACGAATTTAAAAAGCTCTTTCCTGAAAATGCCGTGGAATACTTTGTATCCTATTACGATTACTATCAACCAGAGGCCTATGTGCCAGCAACGGATACTTATATTGAAAAGGATGCCTCTATAAACGACTTCATTGATAGATTAAGACATTCCGCTACAACCTCAGTTTTAACCAGAAGGGATGTTATAGTGGTTGCCAGCGTCTCCTGTATCTATGGTCTTGGGGCACCTCATGAATACTTCTCAAAGCATCTCTATCTAAAGAAGGGCCAACACTTGAGAAGAGATGAGCTAATAAGGGCTCTGGTAACCATGCACTACCAAAGGGTGGAAACTGACTTTACCAGAGGAACCTTTAGAGTAAGGGGAGACCTTATTGAGATATTTCCCGCTCATGAAGAAAAGAAGGCTCTGAGAATTTCCCTTTGGGGAACTGAAATTGAAGAAATTAAAGTCATTGACCCCTTTAGAGGAAAGGTTTTAGGCAAGGTAAATGACACCCTGATTTTTCCTGCCAGTCACTATGTGACCTCAGAGGCAAATCTGCAAAGGGCAATTCAGGCCATAAAAGAGGAGTTAAAGGAGAGAGTGGAGTATTTTCGCAGTCAAGGGCTATTCCTCTTTGCGGAGAGATTAGAAAAGAGGACCCTCTACGATTTGGAACTCTTAGAAGAGACTGGCTATTGCAAAGGTATTGAAAATTATAGTAGATATTTGGATGGCAGAAAACCTGGTGAGCCCCCTTATACGCTATTAGACTACTTTCCCGATGACTTTCTTCTTTTTATTGATGAAAGCCACATAACCATACCCCAACTTAGGGGCATGTATAGAGGAGATAGATCTCGCAAGGAGACCTTAGTAGAGTATGGCTTTAGATTGCCCTCTGCCTTAGACAATAGGCCGCTTACCTTTGAAGAATTTGAAGAGCGTCTCAATCAAGTGATTTATGTTTCTGCAACTCCTGGAGACTACGAATTGGAGAAGGCTCAGGGAAGGGTTGTAGAACAAATCATTCGGCCTACGGGCTTACTTGACCCCAAGGTAGAGGTGAGACCCTCTGCCAATCAAGTAGAAGATTTATTCTTTGAGATTAAAAAAAGAATCGAGAAAAATCAAAGGGTCCTTGTTTGCACGCTTACTAAAAGGATGGCAGAGGAGTTAACCGATTACTACAAAGAACTGGGAATTAAAGCCTGCTATCTACACTCGGACCTAAAAACTATGGAGAGAGCGCGAATAATTAGGGATCTAAGAAGGGGCGTCTATGATGTATTAATAGGGATCAATCTTTTGAGAGAAGGCCTTGATCTTCCAGAGGTGTCTCTCGTTGCTATCTTAGATGCGGATAAGGAGGGATTTTTGCGTTCGGAGAGAAGTCTCATTCAGACCATGGGAAGAGCTGCCCGTAATGTGGAGGGAACTGTTATTCTCTATGGAGAAAGAATAACCCCTGCTATGGAGAGAGCCATTGCGGAGACAGAACGGAGAAGAAAGATACAACAAGATTATAATAAAGCCCATAACATTACTCCCCAGACGATTATTAAATCTATGGAAGACCCTCTTATGCAACTTTTTGAAGCGGACTTTGTGGATTTGGAAAAATTAGTGGAAATTGAGGAGGAGTTTGCAAGCCTTGAAGAGCTAAGAAGGGAAATTGAGAGGGTAGAAAAGGAGATGCGAGAGGCAGCCAAAAAATATGAATTTGAAAGGGCGGCAATTCTGAGGGATAAACTACTTACTCTGAAACAAAGGATTTTAAAGTGGAGCTAAAGAAAAGTGCTGTTAATGCCAGAGCTATAGCCCTACGGATTCTTCTAATATGGGAGAGAAAAAAGACCCCCTTAGATGAAATTATTGGAGAAACTTTAAACAAATACCCCCTTTTAGAGGAGCGAGACAAAGCTTTAGTTACCAATCTTGTCAACGGAGTGGTAAGACATTTAGGCTACCTTGATTATCTAATAAATAGGTTTTCAAGGATTTCTATTAGTCGCATAGATTCTGAGGTCAGAAACGCCCTTAGACTTGGTATTTTTCAACTTCTCTTTACGAGAATTCCCGATCGCGTGGCCTTAGCAGAAACCCTTAAAGTTCTTCTACAAAGAGGAAGAGCCAAATGGGTAAGAGGGTTTGTTAATGCAATCCTCCACAGGGTCTCAGCCATTAAGAACTCCCTTCCCGAACCTCCAAAATCCTCACCCATGTTGTATCTTGCGGTCAAGTACTCCTTTCCAGAGTGGCTCCTACATAAGTGGTCTAAGAGGTGGTCCCTTGAAGAATTGGAAAAACTTCTTCAAATCATGCAGGAAATTCCTGCTCTTCACCTCAGAACAAACATTACTAAAATCAGCCGAGAGAGACTCCTTGAATATCTAAGAGAGGAGGGATTGATTATCGCAGAGACATGTCCCTACAGTCCTGTAGGCATAGTTTTAAAAAATTTTAAAGGAAAGATCTCTGAACTCAAAGCTTTTAAGGAAGGCCTTTTCTCTGTGCAGGACTGTGCTAGCCAATTAGTTACCTTTCTGCTTCAACCACAACCGGGAGAGGTCATCTTAGATGCCTGTGCAGGAGTAGGAGGAAAGACCACTCACATAGCGGAACTAACGGGTAATAAGGCTATAATCTATGCCATAGATCAATATGCCTCCCGTTTAAACCTACTAAGGGAAAATTTTCAGAGACTAAACTTAACCTTACCTCAAATTTATGTAGGAAATGTTTTAGAGATTCTGACTCAGCTAAAGGTTCAAGCCTTTGATCGGATTCTTCTTGATGTGCCCTGCTCGGGCACAGGTATCATTAGAAGACATCCAGATATAAAATGGGTTCGCTCCGTAAGGGATGTGAGGGAGCTCTCTCAAAAACAGTTAGACCTTCTTAAGGGGATTGCCCCCTATTTGAAAATAGGGGGAACCCTTGTATATGCAACCTGTAGTCTTGAGTCTGAGGAAAATGAGGAGGTAATAAGTCACTTTTTGGCCCAAAATCCCAATTTCCGATTAGTAGAATTAAAAGCAATTTTATCTAATTTCCTCTCTGAGCAGGTGGAAACTCTAATAGAGAATAGGTATTATCTTAAAACCTATCCTCACCGACATAACTTAGATGGCTTCTTTGCGGTGAGACTGGAACGCACAGCTTAAGAGATCACTTCTAAAGGGCACATTTCAATTTATATTGACTACGCCCTTTGACAGGTTATAATTAAAGTTTACCAAATCCTTTAATACGAGGAGGGTAGTTTATGCACACTTGGAGGTTGTTGGTATTACCTATTTTGTTTTTACTTTTTATGTGGTCCTGGGGACACACCAGTAAAGAGCCTATTAAAATTGGTGCCATTTTGAGTATTACTGGTCCAGCTTCCTTTATTGGGGAGCCGGAAAAGAACACCATACTTATGCTTGCGGAGCAAGTTAACAAGGGAGGAGGTATAAATGGCAGACCCTTAGAGGTTATAATAGAGGACTCTAAAAGCGAGGAAACTCAAGCGGTAATTTCCGCTAAAAAACTTATTGAAAAAGACAAAGTAGTAGCTATAATTGGTCCCTCTACCACTGGAGAGAGCATGGCTATTATACCCATAGTCACTCAAGCCAAGATTCCCATGATTTCTCTGGCAGCAGGAACTAGTATTACAGAACCTGTCAGTGAGAGATATTGGATTTTTAAGACCGCCCAATACGATAGAAGTGCAGTGGAGGCTATTTATAAATATATGCAAAAAAGAGGTATAAAAAAGGTGGGTATTTTAACAATCACCACTGGTTTTGGGGATCAGGGAAGAAAGGCCCTTTTAGAACTGGCCCCAAAGTTTGGGATAACCATAGTTGCCGACGAGAGATACAAACCTAAGGACTCTGATATGACTGTTCAGCTACTAAAAGCCAAAAATGCTGGGGCTGAAGCCATAATTAATTGGTCAGTAGGCCCTGAGCAGATCATAGTTACTAAAAATTGGCATGCCCTGAAAATGGGAATTCCCCTATTTCAATCCCACGGGTGGGGGAGCAAAAGGAATCTTCAGTTAGCAGGACCTGCAGCGGAGGGAGTTATTGCACCCCTTGGTAGAATTGTAGTTTGGGACAAACTTCCGGACAAACATCCTCAAAAGAAAATCCTAAAGGAGTTTGAAGAGAGTTACCTGGCCAGATATAAATCTGAACCTGGAACCTTTGGAGGACATGCCTATGATGCCTTTATGATGGTAGTTGAGGCACTCAAAAAGGTAGGGCCTGATCCAGCCAAAATTAGAGATTATATTGAAAATAATATCAAAAATTGGCCAGGAATATCTGGAATTTTCAACATGAGTCCCAAGGATCATTGTGGCCTTGATGCAAGCTCTTTTGAGATGGTAATTGTAAAGAAAGGGGATTGGGAGATACTTCCCTAAAAAATGGAGCTCTTTCTGCAGTATTTTTTCTCAGGTCTAACGGTGGGGGCAATTTATGCCCTAATCGCCCTTAGTTTTAACATCATCTACAACACCACATCCATATTAAATCTTGCTCAAGGGGAGTTTGTGGTGCTTGGTGGTTTAGTTATGTGGTTCTTTTTAGAAAAACTTAAACTTCCCTATGGAACATCCTTTTTGTTAAGTCTCTCTATAGGGGGATTGGTTGGCTTAGCTATGGAGAGATTAACTATTAGGCCTGTTCTTAAAACTGCAGATCCTCTACTTCTTATTCTAATCACTATCGCCTTTTCTATTTTACTCCGTGGCGTTCTCATGTTTCTCTTTGGTAAAGAGCCTTACGGTTATCCACCACTTTCCGAAGGAGAGCCTATTGTGCTTTGGGGAGCAGTTTTGCAAAGGCAGGTAATCTGGATTTTTATTTTCGTAATATTAATAATGATCTTTTTGTATGTGTTTTTTAACCAAACCATGTTTGGAAGGGCTATGAAGGCCTGTGCCATAGACAGAGTTTCCGCTAAGCTGATGGGTATTAAGACCACCCAGATGGTTATGGTCTCCTTCATATTAAGTGGAATTTTTGCCTCTCTGGCTGGCATTTTGATTACTCCTATTACCTTTGTAGAATATGATAAAGGTCCCTTACTTACCATAAAAGGCTTTACCTCCGCTATTCTGGGAGGATTGGGGAGTAACTGGGGAGTAATGGCTGGCGGTTTCTTACTGGGAATTTTGGAAAGTTTGACTGCAGGATATATCCACTCCGGCTTAAAGGATGTTTTAGCCTTGCTAATACTTCTTACGATGCTTCTTTTTAAACCAGCAGGGTTATTTCAGACAGCCGAACAGGCTCGTCTAAGAAAACTATGAAAAAGTTATGAAAAAATTATTTCACAATTACTACTTCTCTACACTGCTCTTTTATCTGACGATTTTACTATTAGGCTTTATCATTAAAGATCCTTATGTTATAACCATACTTATTTTTGCAGGTCTAAATGCCCTTTCCGCCCTTGGACTAAGCTTACTTATGGGTTTAGCGGGCCAGATTTCTCTTGGGCAAAATGGCTTTTATGGGTTGGGGGCCTATTTATCCGCCATTTTTGCTCTTAATTACCAGATACCTGTTAGCTTAGCGGTATTGCTCTCTGCCCTAATAAGCTCCTTTTTAGCCATATTTTTGGCTATACCTGCTCTTCGCTTAAGAGGCCATTATCTTGCGGTAGCCACCTTAGGTTTTGGGGAGATTGTCTATCTTCTGTTGAATGAGTGGGGACCAGGAGGCCCCTCAGGATTTGGAAATATCCCTAAACTATCCATAGGTGGTCTTGTTTTGGAAGACCCTCTTTCCTATTTGGTTCTCACTTGGACTATTTTTTGTCTTTTTTTCTTACTATTACAAAATCTATCTCGCTCCACCTTTGGCAAAACTCTACACGCTCTGCATAGTAGCGAAGTAGCCCTAAGGACCCTGGGCATAAATATCCTTTCCCTAAAGTTAAAAATCTTTATATTTAGCGCCTTTTTAACTGCCCTTTCTGGGGCTTTATATGCTCATTTCATAACCTTTCTTAGCCCAGCTAATTTTTCAGTTTTTTACTCTGTTTTACTTCTAATGATGGTTATGCTGGGAGGTATTCATACCCTCTGGGGTGCTCCTCTGGGTGCCCTTTTTATTACTCTTTTGCCTGAAGTTCTTAGACCCTTTAAGGAATACGATGTCTTGATCTATGGTTTTATTCTCACTATCAGTCTAATCTTCTTCAGAAAGGGTATTTTTCAAGCCTTAGAAAAAGGGATAAAATATGTCCTTTCTTTTAGAAGTTAGCCATCTCTCTAAGGCCTTTGGTGGGCACGAAGTTTTGAAGGGGGTAAACTTAAGGATTAAACAAGGCACAATTCATGCTCTAATAGGACCAAACGGTGCAGGAAAAACAACCCTCTTAAATATCATCAATGGTTTAGAAACACCAAATAAAGGAAGAGTCTTCTTTAAAGGAAAAGACATTACCTCCCTTGCTCCTGAAAAAAGGGCCAAATTGGGTATAGCGCGCACTTTTCAGCTCTTAGAGGTCTTTTCTGGTTTAACAGTCTTAGAGAACGTGATGATTTCCCTCTATGCCAAAAATCCCTGGGGCTTTTTCAAGAGTCTCTTCTTAGGTGATTACTTCAATCCCCAAGAAAGAGACCTTAGAGAGAAAGCACTGTTTTTTCTCAAAGAGGTAAATCTCCTTCCTCGTGCCCACGAAGAGGTTCAAAACCTACCGGCAGGAGAACAAAAACTATTGGAGATTGCTCGAGCAATAGCTCTTGAGCCTGAAATACTACTTTTAGACGAGCCAGCAGCAGGCTTAAACAATCGGGAAACAAGAGTCTTAGGTGAGATCCTTAAAAAACTCTGCGAAAATAAGAAAATAACCATACTCTTAGTAGAACACGACATGGAATTAGTTATGAAGATTAGCCAACATGTAACAGTTTTAAATTTTGGAGAGGTCTTAGCGGAAGGCACACCCCTTGAGATTCAAAAAAATCCAGAGGTTATTAGAGCCTATCTTGGGGAGGAAACTTAGATTATGCTTCAAATACGAGGTTTAGATGTTTATTACGGCAAGCTCCACATACTCAAAAAGGTTAGCCTCCATGTAAATAAAGGGGAGATTGTGGCTCTATTAGGAGCAAATGGGGCTGGTAAAAGCACTCTCCTAAATACTCTAATTGGACTTATCGTAAATCAGGGAGGTGAAATATTATATCAAGGCCAATATATTCATACCTTGCCCCCAGAGAAAAGAGTTGCTCTGGGAATAACCTTAGTGCCTGAGGGAAAGGGAATTTTTAAACCTTTAACTGTAGAGGAAAACCTAATTTTGGGGAGTTATTCCTGGTATAGTTTTAGAAAAGCCAAACTCCTCAAAGAAACGCTTGAGGAAGTATATACCCTCTTTCCCATGCTAAAGATTAGGCGGAAACAACTTGCTGGAACCCTTTCAGGGGGGCAACAGCAGATTTTAGCCATTGCCAGAGCTCTAATGAGTAAACCCTCCCTTTTACTTCTTGACGAACCAAGTATGGGATTAGCTCCCAATTTGATAAAGGAAATCTTTCAATATATACAAAAATTAAAAAGAGAATTAAAATTAAGCATATTACTTGTGGAACAAAATGCCAGATCCGCCCTTTCTATTGCGGATAGAGCTTATATACTGGAGACAGGAAAGATCCTTTTTGAAGGCGATGCCCCCACAATTGCTGGACATCCTGAGGTTCAGAGAGCTTATCTTGGTAGAGATATTGACGCCGATGTCCCCCTTTGAAATAGGAGGAGAAGATGTATCAGGATATAAAATTTCTACAGTTAGAGAGACTACAGGCGGTTTTAAATAGAGTTTATAAGGAAGTTCCCTTTTATAGGGCTCTCTTTGATAGGGAAGGGCTTAATCCAGAGGATTTTGGAGATCTATCAGACTTAAATAGGTATCCCTTTACCGCGCGAGAAGATCTATTGAAAAATTATCCTTATCATATGTTTGCGGTTCCTTTGCGAGAGGTGTTAAGAATTCAAGCCACTTCTGGCACCACAGGTGATCCTATTGTAGTAGGCTACACCAAGAACGATCTTGCAACCTTAACAGAGCTCAACGCCAGGGCTTTAAGAGAAATGGGGATTTCCAAAGAGGATGTAGTTCAGATTACCTTTCATACGGGCCTTTTTGCCATAGCCTTTGGAATTCAAAGTGGCGCTGAAAAACTTGGAGCTTCAGTCATTCCCATAAATTTTGAAGATCCCCGTAAGCAACTTAAAATTTTACAGGACTATCGCACCACCACCCTTGTATGCACCCCTTCTTATGCTCTCTGGCTTGCTGAGGTGTTACCCCAAACCAATATTAATCCCAATAGTCTCCTGTTAAAAAGAATAATCCTTTGTGGAGAAACCTTTAACGAGAGACAGAGAATCTATCTTGAAAACACTTTTAAGGTAAAGGTCCATAATCTATATGCGGTAACAGAAATATTTGGCTCTGCAGTAGCTTATGAGTGTCTCCATAAAAGTGGTTTACACTTTCAAGAAGAACACTTTTATGTGGAAATATTAAATCCTGAGACCCTTTTGCCGGTTAAGGTTGGAGAAGTGGGAGAAGTAGTCATCACAACCCTAACTAAGGAAGCCTT
Source organism: Caldimicrobium sp. (assembly GCA_025059715.1). Taxonomy (GTDB): domain Bacteria; phylum Desulfobacterota; class Thermodesulfobacteria; order Thermodesulfobacteriales; family Thermodesulfobacteriaceae; genus Caldimicrobium. The sequence goes on along the minus strand of JANXCE010000021.1, from coordinate 29,299 downwards.
ACCATTAATAAGATATCGCACAGGGGACCTTGTTTTGTTAAAGGGTGAACCCTGTCCCTGTGGCAAATCTACTCTCCTAACTTCAGAAATTTTAGGTAGAATAGATGAAATAATCACAGTTAGAGGTATTAAGTTCCATCCCTCACAGTTAGAAGCCCTTTTAGAAAGGATTACGGGAGAAAAGCTTGACTATCAGCTGGTGCTCTTTAGAAGCGAGGGTGTAGAAAAGATTAGCTTACTAATTGCTTTAGGTGAAAAACTCTTTTCTGATTCCTTTGCGGAGCAGGTAAAAATAAGAGAAAAACTTGAAGAACATTTGCATTTAGAATTTAACCTACCCATCTCAGTAAAATTTGTGGAAAGAAGCTCCTTTGAAAAAAGAGAGGGTAAGATTTTGAGAGTAGTAGATAAGAGGTAGGCTAAATGGGTTATATTGTAGAGATGGGAGAATTGTTTTTAGCAGGGAATTATAGAAGAGAGAGAATAGCCTTTGTTAGGGGACAAGGCACAAGGCTTTTCACCGAGGATGGAGACGAATATCTTGACTTTACCGCAGGAATAGCCGTATGTAATCTGGGACATGCCCATCCAGAATTGGTTGAGATTCTCAAGGAACAAGCTCAAAGACTGTGGCATACTTCCAATCTCTACTACACAGAACCCCAAGCTAAATTGGCCAAAAAATTAGTGGAGCTTACCTTCGGGGAAAAGGTATTCTTTGCCAATTCAGGTGCAGAGGCAGTGGAGACCGCTCTTAAATTAGCAAGAAGATATGCCTTTGAAAACTATGGTAAACAAAAATATAAATTTCTGGCTCTCAATAATTCCTTTCACGGCCGAACCTTTGGGGCTCTATCTGTTACGGGTCAACCCCAATATTGGGAAGGCTTTGAACCTCTGCTCCCCGAGGTAACCTTTATTCCACCCAATGATCTAAGCGTTATTGAAGAAGCCATGAATGAAGATATTTGTGCCCTAATCTTGGAACCCATTCAGGGTGAAGGCGGAGTTCATCCCCTCTCCAAGGAATTTATTGAAAAAGCAAAAGAACTTGCCCATAAATACAAAGCTTTGCTTATTTTTGACGAGGTCCAAACAGGTATCGGCAGAACAGGAAAACTCTTTGCTTATCAACATTACGCAATTGAACCTGATATCTTGTGTTCTTCTAAAGCCTTAGCTAACGGGCTTCCTCTTTCCGCAGTTATAGCTAAAAAGGAAGTAATGGAAGCCCTTAAACCAGGGACTCATGCCTCCACTTTTGGAGGAAATCCTATAGCCTGTGCGGTAGCTCTAAAAGTCTTAGAGATTGTATCGGAGGAATCCTTTCTTGAGGAAGTCACCCTTAAAGGAAAAATACTAAAAGAAAGGATACAAAATTTAGATAAATATGGCCAAATTATAACCTCAATCAGAGGGCTGGGTTTATTAGTAGGCATTGAATTTAAAATTCCCTCCAAGGAGATTTACCATCAACTTCTGGCAAAGAAAATCCTAACTACCACTCCTAAACCACAGACGCTTCGCTTAACCCCTCCTCTTATCATAAACTACAGAGAAATAGACTATTTTATAGAAGCTTTAGAACATTCCCTAAAAACAATTAAGGAATAAATCAAAATTCAACTCTGATATAAAAAATATGACAAAGCCAAGAAAATGATCTCTTTAAATAAGAAGGGGGAGAGTAAATACCTCCCCCCTGAGAATAGGTAATGGGAACCTAAGATTACTTTTTGTCCTTCTTGTCAGTCTTGTTGTCGGTCTTGTTGTCTTTCTTAGCTTCTGCCTTAGGCTTGTCCTTGCCCTTGTCTCCCTCACCCTTAGAAGCAAACACAGGGGATACTGCTAAACCTAAAATCACAAGTAAACTTAACAACTTCTTAACCATGGCTCAACCTCCTTAAATGATTTTTAAAATATTCTTTGCAAAACTTATGCCAAAATTAAATTCAACTATTCTTGGGTCCTAAAAAATAAAAAAGACAAAATTGCAATATTCAAATGACAAATATGTCACCCCAAATTTTTGCACCATCCTTTTAAATTAATTCCAAAAGCTTTGAAAGACTAAAGGGTTTAAATAAAATATGATCTACTTTAAGATCTCCTGCCTCTTCTCGAATCTCCCTTTCAGTAAAGCCAGTCATAAAAATTACTTTATAGTTTTCAGGGTTGATGTTCTCCTCTGTCAGCCTTTTTAATAAGTATACTCCACCCTTACCCTGAGGAACAGTTAAATCCAGAAGGAGATGCGTAAAGGGTTTACTGATATCCAAGGCTTCCTTGATTTTGTAAAAAGCTTCATCTCCATTTGTGGCAACCTCTACCTCAAATCCCTGCTCTAACAAAAATTCATGTAAAACACCTCTTATATCTTCTTCATCATCTAAGATTAGTATCTTTTTCTTTGGAAGTTCAGAGATTATTTGATCCCTATAGATCTCGGCTTCTGCTTCTTTGAAGTAACCCTTAGGTTGGGGAAATTTCAGCACAACTTTTGTTCCTCTACCAAGCTCGCTATATATCTCTATTTTGCCACCATACATTTCCATTAGACGTTTCACTACAAAGAGCCCCAATCCCGAGCCATACGCCTTAGTTGAAAAGCCTGGCTCAAATACCTTAGGTTGTATTTCAGGCGGAATTCCTGGACCGGTATCTAAAAACTCTATTATAACCACATCTCCTAATTTATAGGCACTCACCGTTAATTCACCAATATTTTCCATAGCTTCTTTGGCATTGATAACCACATTTTGAACTAAGGATAAAAGATGGCTTTCCTTAATGAATAATTGCAAACCTTGCTCAATATGTAGGTTAAGTTTTATGGCGGTTCCTTGCAAAAAGAAAGGAACCCAGGTCATTAAAAAATTGCTTACATCGGTTATCTCAGTTGTTTGCCATTCACCCTTTGATAAAATAAATAGCTCGCTTACTAAGTTCTTCATCCTATCAAAGGCTAAAAGCACCTTTTCCATATATAGCTTTTCTTTAGCACCATAATTTTTTATTGAACTATTTAGGAGTTCTAAGTAGCCCTTTAGTATCATCAAGATATTATTTAGATCGTGAGCTAATCCTCCCGCAATCTTTTCTATAACAAATTCCTTTTCTTCTCTGAGCAACCTCTCTTCGAAAATCTTTCTTTCTGTAATATCTTGAACCGCACCAATAAATAATCTTTTACCATCAAGGTAAATCTCATCAAAAACGATCTCCGCCGGGAATAAAGTTCCCTCTTTCCGCTTAGCTAAGAGCTCTATCCTCTTTTTAGAAAGGTAACTCCTTCTACCCTTAGAAATCTCCTCAAAGACTCTCTGAGCAGCTTCCCTTAACAAGGGATCTGCAATCAGGAGTTGGTGAAGTTTCGAGGCTTTCAATTCTTCCAAGGTATACCCTGTAAGAGAGAGGAATCTTTGGTTTGCAAAAATGACCCTGTCTTGTTCATCAATAACTGCTACTCCCACCGGTAAAAATTCCAATACCTGTTGTATAAATCTAAAAACTTCGTTTTTGATTTTTATGTATGATGTGATATCCAGTATTGAACTATAGATAACCACCTCGTCTTCTTCTTTATATAGCTTGGATGAAATTAAGGCAAAAAAGGGCTCTCCTTGAAGATTCTTGAGGGTTGTTTCGTAGTTATAAACTGCTCCTTCTCTATTTAAGGTTTCAATATATCTATCTCTTTCCTCAGAATTAACCCAGAAATCCTGTGCCCTATAAAGGCGAAGAGGGGGTTCCTTTAACTTAAATAGTTCTCTTGCCCTTTGGTTATACTTTAGTATTTCTCCATTAGGAGTAGTAACTACAAGGGCAACTGTTGCCTCATCAAAAACTCTCAGTGCTTCTGTTACATCCTGATAAAGGCCCACTTTATACCTCTTTCCCGTTAGTCCACTAAGATAGCAAAAAGTTTTAGAGAGAAATCTTCTTGAGATCGGAGAATAAACTATGCTACCTTCCGCAGGACCTCTCCCAAGGAAAAAGCAATCCTCACAGGGTTCAGCTTTTCCAAATATTAGATAATGACACCTTGCACCTTCCTGGAAATTGAGCTCCCTTACCCTTTGATTCATAAAGATTATTTGAAAATTCTCATCCACGACAAATAATAAACCAGGATAGTGATCTACAACTAACTCCAAGAATTTGAAAAGTTCAAACCTTTCAGTTTGTTCTTCGATAAAATGTAGATAACCGTAAAGCTCTTCTTTTTCACTAAAAAGGGGTATAAGAGTTACCCGAAGATAGCGTTGTAGCTTAGGCTCATAAAATTCTCTAAAGTAGTAACCTCTTGCATAGGCTTTTTCACTTAATTCTTGATTTTCATCACAGACTTGGGGACAAAGACAACAACCCTGGCTAAAAAGCCCTGAACATCCACTTAAAAAGCATACTTCTCCACTTTTTAAAGGACATAATAAGGGAATCTCCCGTTCTTGATGAACTAACTCAAAGCAAAACTTTCCCTCTATCTCCTCCTTAGATTTACCCAAGAATCTACAAAAAGGCTCATTCACATGATAGATCTTGTGATCTTTTGTTATAATAAAGGCAGGAAGAGGCGTATCCCTAATTAATTCGTCAACTTTTAACTTTAAAATCACGCTCAATATTCCTCGTGGGTCCAAAATTCTCTTTTAAATCTAACAACTCTATTCCTACCGGCCTCTTTTGCCTTATAGAGTGCTATGTCCGCAAACTTTATAGCTTCCCATATAGCTGAACTATCAAGGGGAAATTCGGAAACTCCTATAGAAATTGTTCTTCTTACTATGCCCTTAGGGGTCTTAAATTCAAATAATTCAATTAGCTTTCTCAATTTCTCCGCTATTTTTTCCCCTTCACCTTCTTTAATATCAAGTAATAAAATTAAAAATTCTTCCCCACCAAATCTTACTACCAAATCAGATTTTCGCACGTTGTCAGCTAAGAGTTGAGCTGTTTCTTTTAAAACTAAATCTCCCACTTCATGACCATATTTGTCATTAATAGACTTAAAATAATCTAAATCGCACATTAATATTCCTAAAACCGTTCCTCTTCTTATGATCTGAGCCGTTAGATTTTCAATGATACTTTCTAAAAATCTTCTATTATACAAGTTGGTTAGAGGATCTTTAAAAGTTTGTTCTTTGAGGGCTTCTGCATATCTCTTGGATTCTATCACTGGTGCGGTTTCATCCAAATAGGTCTTAATTAAGTTCAATTTCTCCTTTAGTTTTTTATCCCTGATTGTAAGATCTGTCATAGGTAAATGGATTTCCACTATCCCGGAAACTCTATTCCCAGAAACTATAGGAATACAATAATGATTAGTAATACCATTGTATTCATACAACCTACAGATATTTGGAGCCTCTAAGGAAGATACTATTTTACCAGTTCTCTTTGCCCTACACTTATCCGCATTAAATAACTTTTCAACATTTACTTCTAAATCCTCATCACTCTTGCAGACCACCTTCATAGTATTTTGGGAGTTTGAAACTTCATAGATTACGAAGCTTGAAAAGGAAAGTTTTCTCAGAATATGAGCTACACGCTCATATACTTCTTCTACTGATTCATCGTTTTCAATTATATGTCTATATACATTAATCTCTCTAAAGTTTGCTAAAAGTTGATTTACAGTTTGCACTAATTGTCCTATTTCATCACGAGCCCTATATTCTTTAAGGGTCTCCATACTTACACTTTCTGGGGAATAAATTAAAGTGTTTAGAGCGTTAACAATATTAGTAAGAGGTTTTTTAACCAAGAACCAAAAAGCAATGGCTCCAATTATGAGAAAAACGCTACTTATGATTAGAATAAGGTAAAATATATTCTCAAAATAAATTACAATTTCGGAAAAAAAACCAAGGCTAGTTGCTTTTTTAGAGATAAAATAGTAAAGATAAATAACTGAAGCCAGATTAACAGAAATACATAAACCTATTATAAAACCCACCTTCCAAAAAAGGCTTCTATTTAAAATCAGTTCTATAAGTTTGCCAAGTGATTCTTGAATTTTCCTCATAGCTAACCTCCTCTTCATATAATAACGCTAAAATGAAACATCTCAATATTAGATTTATCAATATAAATCTCCAACCCCATCAACCTACATAAATTCAAGCTATTTTTAGAGGGTAAAAAGTGCCAAAATTAAATATCAATGGTTTAACTTCTCACTAATCCCATCTCCTATCATACACTAAAAAGGCTACAAAGACTTTAAGCAATCAAAGATGCATCCCAAAGAAAAGAAGTCGCCTTTAGACAAGAGGGCATCAAATTTCACAACTCCTTTGGCATAGAAGTCACTGTTAAGTAGAGAGGAAATGCTTAAAGAGGAGGCAAAAGGAGGTTATTGAGTTTATACTGAGTTACAGGAGAGAACATCCTTGCATGTAGGGAAAAAGAAGCTTAAGACCTTAGGAGATAGATTTTATAGAAAGGGGGGTATAGCTTTGGTGTTCCTATCTACGATTGGAAGGATTATAAAGTATTTGAAAGAAAGGTGGTGAGTTTGGAGAGAGGAGGTGCAAAGGCTTTAGTAATTATGAGAAGAGGGGAGGTTTCTTGAGAGAGAAGAGGTGGCGAGAGACATGGTTAATAGATTTGTATTTGCTTATGGGGATTAGTTTATTATCAAGCAGTATTGGGAGGGACTTTTGGTGTAAGTTTTAAGGCTATGGATAGAGACTTTCAGAGGGTTAATTTGCAAAATATAGTTTGTTCTAAACAATCACAAGGCTTGATTGAAGAGGCTGGTATGGGATTAGGGGTTGCAACCTGCCCCGCTTTAAAGGGGATTGCGACTATTTTGAGGGTTTAGTTAATTTAGAAAAATAAAAAGTTGCAACCCGACCCGCTTCAATGGGGATTGTAGAGAAAGGGATCTCTCCGCTTCAAGGGGATTGCATGAAGAAAGAAGTAACAAAGTCAAGAAGACCTAACAGAGAATCCTCTCTAACACAATACCCTGATACTCATATAAATCAAAACGCAGAAACATAATTCCAAAGCTTTCTCACATAACCTCTTGTCTTCTTAACAGATTCCCTTTATACTTCCTCTATGGCAGAGCTTAAGGCCTACGATCTCTATGCTAAGGCAATCCTTAAAGACCCTGAAAATCTTAAGGCCTTCCTTCAAGAATTTCTCCCAAAGGACCTCCTTCCCCACTTAGACCTCTCTCAACTCTCTCTGGTGCCTGAAGAACAAATCTCCCTTCCCAAAGAAAAACGCCTCCTTCCTGACCTCATCGCCCAAGTCCCCCTCCTCGGAAAACCTGTTCAACTCTACATCCTCCTCGAACACAAGTCCTATCAAGATCTCTCAGCTTACGCTCAAATCTTAAACTACATCTCCGCTCTCTTTGAAAAAGCCCTCAAAGAAGGCTCAAAACCTATCCCCGTGCTTCCCTTCATCTTCTATCACGGAGAAAGGCCTTGGCTCTATCCCGTTGAGTTTGTGGAACTCTTTGAAATACCTGCTGAGATTAGGTCTTACTTTCTAAACTACAGGGTGTTACTGCTTGACTTGGTAAGCCTTAACCGAGAGGACCTTTTGAAGGGGATTGAGCTTTATAGTGTGGTGTATGCATATCTCTATTTGCTTAGGAATCTTGATAGACCGCTTGAAGAGTTATTGAGGGGGATAGTGAGGTTTGTAGAGGTGGTGGGGAAGTTAGGGGAGAGGGAAAGATGGTATTTGGAGTGGTTTTTGTTGATAATTTCAAAGGAGAAGGGGCTTGACGAGGAAGAGGTGTTGATTAAATTAAGAGAGGTAGGAGGTGAAAGAGTGGAGTTTGAGTTGAAGACCTATTCAGAGAGGAAATACGAGTTGGGTTTGCAACAGGGCATACAACAGGGGTTACAGCAGGGCCTCTTAAAGGAGGCTCAGGAGATGGTGCTTGAGGTGGTGGAGGTAAAGCTTGGAAGAGTGCCAAAGCAATTGGAAGAGCAGATCAAGGCAGAAACTGACCGCGGAAAACTAAAGAGGCTTCACAGAGAGCTTATTCTTGCCTCAAACCCCCTGGAAGTAATCCAACAATTTGGCTATAGAATCAATGAAACCTAATCAAAAACCACCTTCCAGTTGATCATCTAAAAAAGTGTTCTATTCATCCAATTATATCTAACTTTATAAATCCAATATTGACTTTTGTGTTCCCCTATCTCAGCATAAGGGGGCCATAAGTTTTGCCTCTGATTGTGAAGTAAGAAAAAGGGGAAAATTGAAAATCAAAAAATCAATCGTAAGCAGATCTCTTAGTGAAAAAAGTAGAAACAATAGGTAGAAACAAGGCAAGTGTGGCACCTTAATGTTTCCATCAAAGTTTAAAAATGGACCTAGAATTGCTACAAAGACTTGAAGCTATCAAAGATGTATCCCAGAGAAAAGAACTTGCTTTTAAGTTACAATAGGTGTAGTTATTTATCGAGCAGGAGTGGAAGGGACCTTTGGAGGAAATTTAAAGCGGTAGCTTTTTTTGAGATAAGGGACATGAAGACGATAATGAATGTGAACTTTAGGGGATTTTGGGAAGGAGTTTGAGAGGGAGGGAATGGATATGTAGAGAGATTTAATAGGACATTACAGGAGTTTATTGAGTATGGGGAGTAGATGAGGTATTTGATAAGGTAGAATACGGAGAGAGTGCATAGTGGTCTTGGGAATGTATCGCCTTTAGAGTGGATTTGTTAAAAATTTTATGAGAATTCCCCTCAGTCTAAAATCATATGGACTTATACACCCTCTTGACAAAACCTTATTTTTGGTTATTTTAAAAGAAATTCCCCGGTAGCTCAATCGGCAGAGCGGTGGGCTGTTAACCCATAGGCTGCAGGTTCGAGTCCTGCCCGGGGAGCTTCTTCTAAATTATTACTTCTTTCTCGGAATAGGTCCTCTTGTAGGATAATTTCAAAAATTCGTTAAATCGAGGTGAAAAAATGGAAGAATTATCCCTGAAAAAAGAAATCCCTTTAGAAAAGGCCTACTCCATCTACCTATCACAGATAAGAAAAAAATCGCTCTCAGAATTATATCAATGGGCAGAGGAATTAGGTATAGAGAATATCTATTCTTATTACAAAAAAACAGAGGTTATCTATCAAATCGTTCAATCTTTGCTAAGTAAAGACTATGAAATTATCGTTGAAGGCTTATTAGAGGTTTTACCGGAAGGGTTTGGATTTCTCAGATTCAGAGACTACAATTATTTGCCAAGCTCCGAAGACATCTATGTATCTCCTCCTCAAATTAGAAAATTTGGCCTTAAAACTGGGGATATTATCATAGGCACCATCAGGCAACCTAAAGAGGGAGAGAAGTATTTTGCCTTAGCTAAGATTGAAAGGGTTAACTATCTATCTCCTGAAATTGTTAAAATACGCACTCCCTTTGACCATCTTACACCTATTCATCCTAATAAGTGGTTAAGATTGGAAACTACTCCCGATAACTTATCCACGCGGATAATAGATCTTTTCGTTCCCATTGGCAAAGGACAGCGAGGCCTTATTGTAGCTCCCCCTCGAACTGGTAAGACTGTTCTTTTACAGAATATTGCTAATGGAATAGTCCAAAACTATCCTCAAATTTATCTTATCATACTTCTTATTGATGAAAGGCCAGAGGAAGTTACAGAAATGCAAAGAACAGTTCCAAGAGCGGAAATAATTAGTTCTACCTTTGATGAACCGCCACAAAAACATACTCAGGTGGCAGAAATCGTCATTGAAAAAGCTAAACGTTTAGTGGAGTGTAAATACGATGTAGTAATTCTTCTTGATAGTTTAACCCGTCTTACGCGAGCTTATAACTTGGTGGTGCCAAGTAGTGGAAAGCTTCTTTCGGGAGGAATTGATGCAAACTCTTTACATAAGCCTAAAAGATTCTTTGGAGCCGCCCGTAACATTGAAGAAGGAGGAAGTCTTACCATTATTGCCACTTGTCTAATTGACACAGGCTCACGCATGGATGAAGTAATCTTTGAAGAGTTTAAAGGCACCGGCAATATGGAAATAGTCCTGGATAGAAGGCTTGCGGATCGAAGAATTTGGCCTGCTATTGATATTCATCTCAGTGGAACGCGAAAAGAGGAATTACTACTTCCGAACGATATCCTACAAAAAGTTTGGCTTCTAAGAAAAGTGCTTGCTCCTCTTAGTGCCGTGGAATGCATGGAATTTTTAATAGAAAAAATGAAAGATACTAAGTCAAACGAAGAATTTCTAAGTATTATGAATCAATAAGATATTAAAAGGGTAGGGTTAAGCCCTACCCTTTATCTTAGTGCTCTAAGGGGATTTCCTGCTTCTCTATTTTGTTCTGAAGTTGAACTAATTCCCAGACATCCAAATAAGGCGTTTCTTTAAACAAGCTTTCAGGGGAATCCACATCAAGGGCTATTTTTAGAACCTCATCCATACTCTCAACCATTTTGATTTCAAGGCCTCTCAAAATCTTGGGATTTATATCCTTTAAATCCTTTTCATTATCCTTTGGAATAATTACTGTTTTGATACCTCCTCGCACCGCAGCTAAGAGCTTCTCCTTCAATCCACCAATGGGTAAAACTCTTCCTCTTAGGGTAATCTCCCCTGTCATAGCTACCATGTTTTTAACGGGAATTTTCATTAAAGCGGATATTATAGCAGTTGCAATAGTTATGCCAGCACTGGGGCCATCCTTAGGAATGGCACCTTCTGGCACATGCACATGGATATCTACTTTCTTGTAAAAATCAAGGGGTAACCCCAGTTGCAAGGCCCTTGATCTAACATAACTCATGGCTGCTTGCACCGATTCCTGCATCACTTCTCCCAACTTACCGGTAATCTTAAGATTGCCTGTTCCCGGCATGATTACCGCTTCTATTTGTAGAAGGGCTCCACCAGTTTCTGTCCAGGCTAAACCTGTAGCTATACCTACTTGAGGTATTTCCTCTGCAACTCCATATCTATAACGGGGAATGCCTAAGAATTTTTCCAAAGTAGTAAAATTTATTTTAAAGGGTTTAAAGGCCGTAGGATCTTTGGCTACTTCCTTAGCAATTTTCCTACAAATAGTGGCAAGTTCTCTTTCAAGATTTCTAACTCCCGCCTCTCGGGTATATTTTCTGATAATCTCAAGGATAATTTTGTCCGAGAGATTCACATGTTCCGGCTTTAAACCATGCGCCTCTAATTGACGAGGTAGTAAATAATGCTTGGCAATCTCTAACTTTTCCTCTTCCGTATAGCCAGGTATTTCTATTATTTCCATCCTATCAAGAAGGGGAGCAGGAATTGTATATAAGGTATTAGCAGTAGTTATGAAAAATACCTGAGAAAGATCGTATTCTAATTCTAAATAATGATCTTGAAAGGAGTGATTTTGTTCGGGATCAAGGACTTCAAGTAAAGCTGCAGCTGGATCTCCTCGGAAATCAGTTCCAATTTTATCTACTTCATCTAAACAAAAGACTGGATTAATTGTGCCAGCCTTTTTCATACCCTGAATGATCTTCCCAGGTAAGGCCCCTACATAGGTTCTTCTATGCCCTCTAATTTCCGCTTCATCCCTTACACCACCTAAGGATATGCGCACAAAATTTCTACCCATGGCCTTTGCTATGGATTTAGCTAAGGAGGTCTTCCCTACCCCAGGCGGACCCACAAAGCAAAGAATTGGACCTTTGATTTTTTCAACCAGCTTCTGCACAGCCAAGTGTTCAATTATTCTCTGCTTGGGTTTTTCTAAACCATAATGTTCCCTATTTAACAGCTCTTCTGTTTTTGCAATATCAATCACGTCCTTGGTTTTTTCAAACCAGGGAAGATTGAGAATCCAATCTATATAGTTCCTCACTACTGTTGCTTCCGCAGACATTGGCGACATAAGGGTTAATTTCTTAAACTCCTTCCATACTACAGCGGAGACATGTTTGGGTAACTTTTTCTTTTTAATCCGTTTTTCTAATTCGGTTAATTCAGTTCTACCATCCTCTCTTTCCCCCAGCTCCCTTTGAATAGCCTTCATCTGCTCCTGAAGATAGTAATCCCGCTGATGTTTTTCCATCTGCTTTTTAACTCGCTCTCTTATTCGAGCTTCCGTCTTGATTATCTCAATTTCTCCTCTTAAAAACTGTAGTAAAGCTTCCAGTCTCTTTTTAACACTTATTGTTTCTAAAAGCCTCTGTTTTTGATCCAAAGAAAAAGGTAGGACTGCAGATAAACGATCAGCAAACTCTGAAGGATTTTCTAATTGTAGTAAAGAAGATATGGTCTCGGGATTAAGTTTTTTATTGAAATTAGAATATTCCTTAAGAGCCTCTTTACAAAGATTTAATAAGGCCAGAGTTTCCACATCTGACTCCAGAACCTCTGTTTTAATCTCAGCTTCAACCACATAATAATCGGGATTAGGAATAAACCTAAGAATTCTTCCGCGACGAAGACCCTCGACTAAAATCTTAAGAGAACCGTCAGGAAGTTTTAGTAATTGAACAATCTTACAAATAGTTCCAACTTTGTATATATCCTCTTCACCTGGCTGATCCTGACTTGGATCTTTCTGAGCCGAGAGAAAAATGAGCTTATTTCCCTTATGAGCAGCTTCAATAGCTTGAATACTCTTAGATCTACCTATATATAAAGGAACAGCAGTATTTGGAAAAATTACCAATTCTCTTAATGGTAGTAGGGGATAAACTTGAATTGTCTCTAAGTCCCTAGTTTTTCTTAACATGCTCTATCTAACCCTCCCTAACCCTTTTCTTAGTATTAAAAGTTAAGATAGGTCTTTCTTTTTTCAAGACAACATCTCTGGTGATTACGCACTCTTTTACCTCTGTCAAGGAAGGAACTTCATACATAATATCTATCATTACATCTTCAATTATGGATCTTAAGGCTCGGGCTCCTGTCTTTCTCTTATAGGCCTCTTCCGCAATAGCTCTAATAGCCTCTTCGGTGAATTTGAGATTAACTCCTTCAAGCTCCATTAATTTTTGATATTGTTTTATTATAGAATTTTTGGGTTCAGTTAGTATTCTAACTAAATCTTCTACGGTCAGTTCCTCTAAGGTTGCCACCACTGGTAGCCTTCCAACAAACTCTGGAATAAACCCAAATTTAATCAAATCTTCAGGCTGAACACAAGATAAGATCTCCCCAAGGGTAAGATCTTTAGTCTTTTTTATTTGGGCTCCAAAACCAATTGAACCCTTCCCCAATCTTCTCTTAATTATCTCCTCAAGCCCTACAAAAGCTCCACCACAAATAAACAGAATATTAGTCGTATCAAGGCGAATATATTCTTGCTGAGGATGCTTTCTTCCGCCCTTAGGAGGAATATTGGCAATGGTTCCCTCTAAAATTTTCAACAGGGCTTGCTGAACACCTTCTCCAGATACATCTCTGGTAATAGAAGGGCTATCACTTTTACGGGCAATCTTATCTATTTCATCAATATATACAATACCCTTTTGGGCAAGTTCAATGTCAAAATTGGCAGCTTGTAATAAGTAAAGAAGTATATTTTCTACATCTTCTCCCACATAGCCTGCCTCAGTAAGGGGGGTAGCATCCGCGATGGTAAAGGGAACTCTTAAAAACTTGGCTAAAGTCTGAGCCATAAGGGTTTTTCCTGAGCCAGTAGGCCCTATCATCAGAATGTTAGTTTTTTGAATTTCGATATCATCCCTTTTCTTTTTGACTTTTTTTTCTTTTTCAATCCTCTTATAGTGATTGTAAACCGCTACTGCTAAAATTTTCTTTGCTTTCTCTTGTCCAACTACATATTGATCAAGATGAGCCTTAATCTCTGATGGTTTAGGAAGAGAATCTTCCTCTCCTGAGACTTCTGCTTTTTCGTATTCCTCTTCCAAAATCTCATTACACAGCTCTACGCATTCATTACAGATATAAGCGGAAGATCCAGCTATTAATTTTAAAACTTCACTTTGCGTCTTGCCACAAAAGGAACATCTTGGTTCGCCCTTCATCTTAAGAAACCTCTCTTTTTTCTAATATTTTGTCAATAATTCCATACTCTAAAGCTTCTTGAGCAGACATGTAGAAATCTCTCTCGGTGTCTTGCCTAATCTTTTCCTTGTCTTGCTTGGTATGAAAGGCTAATATTTCGTTTAGCACCTCCCTAAGACGCAGGATCTCTTTAGCCTGAATTTCCACATCTGTTGCTTGCCCTTGAAAGGCTCCAATTGGTTGATGAAGCATAATTCGTGAATTCTTTAGGGCAAATCTCTTACCAGGAGCCCCTGAAGCTAATAAAACCGCAGCCATACTGGCTGCTTGCCCAACACAAATAGTACATACATCCGGTTTAATATATTGCATGGTATCATAAATAGCAAGACCTGCGGTAACAAGCCCTCCTGGTGAATTAATATAAAGCATTACATCCTTATCAGGATCCTCTGCCTCCAAGAAAAGTAGTTGTGCCACAACTAAATTGGCTACCCTTTCATCAATGGGTGTGCCAATAAAAATTATTCTCTCCCGAAGAAGGCGAGAATAAATATCATATGCCCTTTCTGTTCTGCCTGTTTGTTCTATAACTATTGGGATGTAAAGACTCATAACTTAACCTTCCTTATAAATAGGCTTACTATTTTCAACTAAAAATCTCATCACTCTCTCCGCAAACATCTTAGGTAATATATTGTGATACACGATTCTTTCCGCCTCTTCTTCAGAAACCCTTAGACCTCTTACAATGGAGTCTATCTGTGTGTTTATTTCCTCCTCTGGAATTTCGATATTCTCAAGTTCAGCGATTTTATCAATAAGTATCTCTTGCTTAGAAATTTTTATTGCTAAAGGCATTAGCCTTTCTCTCAGCTTATCCATAGAAAGGTTCATTTTTTCAAAACTTAGTCCTTCTCTCTCAAAAGATTGTCTAAGCTCATCTAAAAGTTGATAGAATTTAATTTCCACATACCGTTGGGGGACCTCAAAATTTACTTTCTCTAAGATTTTATCCAAAAGCCTTTCCCGATAGGCATTTTCGTTTTTGCGCTTTTTATCTTCTGCCAGGCGTTTTCTTACCAATTCTTTAAGCTCTTCCACTGAATTAACTCCTAAATTTAACTTTTGAACAAATTCATTATTTAGCTCCTCTAATTTTCTCTTATATACCTCTTTAATTTCAATGTGATAGCGCACTTTTTTCCCTGCAAGAATAGGATTTAGGGCATCCTGGGGATATTCTACTTCTATGGTGAAAGAATCTCCCTCCCTTCTTCCTACAAGGGCTTTTTCTATCTGTTCATTAAATTCTCCAGTTCCCACATCGAGAAATAAAGCTTGGGCGGAATGCCCAGGTATGGGAGTCTCACCATCAAAGGCTTCAAAGGCAATAACCACCGCAAATCTCTCTTCAATAGGTTCCTCTACCCTCTGAAGTTCAGAAAAAGAATATCTAAACTCCTGTAACATTCGGTCAATCTCCTCTTCTTTCACCTCATCACTTTCCCTCTCAACTGTAAGGCCAATATAGTCCTCTCTCTTTAACTCAAAGGGTGGTCTCACTTCTACTAAAACTGTATAGTTAAAGCCTTCTCCCTCCACTAAATTATCAACACTCTCTATCCGAGGATGGAGAAGAGGTTCTAATCCCTTCTCCTTTAAGGCTAACGGCAGAGTCCTTTCTATAAGCCTTTCAATACTCCTTCCCTCAATCTCTTCTTTAAAAAGCTTTTTCACTAAATATAAAGGTGCCTTACCCTCTCTAAACCCCCTTAATTTAGCTCTTTTTCTCACCTCTCCTGTTACTTCTTCTAAAACTTTGTTCACCTCCTCAAAGGGAACCTCCACTTTGAGTAATTTCTCTACTGAACTTCTATCTATCACCTCTAATCTCATCTCCAACCCCTTCAGGAAAATTTATTTAACCATACCTTAAAATTTAAAATTTACAACGATCCCTCGTCTTTACACCATGTTCATTTGGAATAAGTAAGTTGTCAAATCTTTAAGATTTAGTAAAATTAGCCCGAATCTTAATGGGGAGGTGGAAGAATGAAGGTTACCATAGAAAAACCCGATGAAGAAAAATTAAAGGCCTTAAAGGTTCACACCTGGCCCATCTGGTCTAAAGAAGTATCACGCTTTGATTGGTATTATAGTGAAACCGAAATGTGTTATATACTGGAGGGAAGAGTAGTTGTGGAATTGCCAAATGGGGAGAAAATCGAACTTTCACCAGGAGATTTAGTAACCTTTCCCAAAGGACTCTCCTGTATGTGGGATATAAAAGAGCCCATTCGCAAGCACTATACTTTTTTGGAAGATTAGATGCCTGAATGTAGGCCCTTTTGTGGTTACTTTTACAACTTAGAAAAGGTAGATTTACAAAGTGTTCTTGCTCCGCCTTATGATGTGGTAACCCAAGAGGAAGTAATCTTCTATAAGAATAAAAGCCCTTATAATATTTTTCATTTAGAATTACCCGAATCTCCCCAAAAAGCCAAAATCTTACTTGAGAGTTTTCTCCGTGAAGGGATTCTAATTCAAAATCAAAAACCATCGATTTACTATCACGAAACTACCTTCAATTACGAAGGAAAGGATTATCTACGAAAGGGGTTGATTCTCTTAGTTAAGCTCCACGAATTCTCAGAGGAAATTATTATTCCTCATGAAAGAACTTTCCAGAAGGTAACTAATGAAAGATTTGAACTCTTAAAATCTACCTCCTTTCAGTTCAGTCAAATCCACAGTGTATATGAAGATGAAAACCTTTATCTCTTTCGTTTTTTACCCTCGGTTAGAGAATTTCCCTTTGAAGTGACCCTAAATGAGACAACCCAGAGACTAGCTAAAATCCAAGACCCCAAGGTTATAGAAAAAATTACCTCTTTTTTAAGAGCGAAAAAACTCTACATTGCTGACGGGCACCATCGTTATATCACTGCTCTACAGTATAGAAGCTTTATGCAAAAAAAGATTATTTCATCTAAAGATTTAGATTTTAACTATATGGCTATGTATGTCAGTCCATTAGAAGATGAAAATCTATTAATGTTGCCTACTCATCGTCTATACTACTCTCCGCCAGTGGATAAATTTTTAGAAGGCATAAAGAATTATACTGAGCTCCTTCTTAGCAGTTGTTTAAGTGAGGCTCCAAATCTTCTGAAATCTATTGCTTACCAAAGCGAGTATTTCGTGCTGGTTCATGAGGAAAGAATTTTTTTATATAAATTTAAAAGGAGTTTTTTAGACACCCTTTCGAGTCATGAGCCAGAACTTTGCCATTTACCTCTATTTAATTTTCTTAAGGTTTTTGAGCTTGCTTTAGGAATTTTGGAGGCGGATTTAAAGGATAGAAAAGAGGTGCGCTTTGTTCCCCAATTAGAGGAGGTCCTAAAGGAAGCTAAAGGGGAAGCCTTCGGTATTCTTTTCCCCAAAGTTTCTGCTAAGATTTTGAAACTCATAGCTAATAGAGGGAAACTTATGCCCCATAAGTCCACTTACTTTTATCCCAAAATTCTAACGGGCATGGTAATCTCGGAGATAAGTGGAAAGGAACTTCCCTAAAAGAGAGTTTCCATGAGAGAGAGTTTGATATACTTTAAAAACTTAAAACTTGCTTTAGAACCTATTGTATCCACTTTTCTTACAAAAGATAGCCTTTTCTTTAGGAGACTCAAGGATTTAGACTTAGCTTTAGAGAAAAGTAGATCCGCTCTAAGGGAAAGTGAGGCCTTTGATTTCTGCAGGGCCTGTGGAGCAAAGGGAGGCACATGCTGTGGGGAGGGTTTAGAGTGGAAGTTAAGGCCCGAAGAATTTTTCCTTAATCTCTGCCTCTTTTATTGGAAAAAAAGATCTCTAATATTGGAGGACTTTCAAGAAAATACCTGTCTTTTCTTAGGGGAAGGAGGCTGTAAACTTGAACTAGTGCCCCTATTATGTAGAAATTTTTTTTGTCGAGAGTTATCGGACTTCTTGGGAATTAAAAAGTTAAGGGAGATTCAAGCTTCCTTAGAAGATGAAGCTAAGGTTACCTTTCAACTTTGCGAATATTTGAAAGGTAGACTAAGAGATGAGGGTTTATTATGACCTACTATTTGGTTACTGGAGCGGCAGGATTTATTGGTTGGAAGGTAAGTGAATTTCTCTTAAAAGAAGGACATTCTGTTTTAGGGATAGACGAACTCAATTCCGCCTACGATGTGCAGTTAAAGGAGTGGAGGCTTAAGACACTGAAAACCTATTCTAACTTTGTATTTTATCGATTGAATCTCGTTGATTGGGAAGGCCTTAGAGACCTTTTTGAGAAATATTCTATCAAAGCGGTTATTCATCTTGCGGCCCGAGCTGGAGTGCGTCAGAGTTTAGAAGATCCTTGGGTATACATAGACAGTAACATTACCGCCACCTTAAATCTTTTAGAACTCATGAAAAAATACCACATAAATAAAATGGTCTTAGCCTCAACCTCTTCTGTTTATGCGGGACAAAACCCTCCTTACCATGAAGCTCTTAAAGTAGATACCCCCCTTTCTCCCTACGCTGCAACTAAGAGGTCTGCAGAACTTTTAGCCTATACCTATCATTATCTCTACGGATTAGACATAAGTGTGGTAAGATATTTCACAGTATATGGTCCAGCAGGGCGTCCTGATATGAGTATCTTCCGTTTTATAAAGTGGCTTCTGGAAGATAAACCTCTGGAGATTTACGGAGATGGCACTCAGGCTCGAGATTTCACATATATCGATGATATTGCTAAAGGAACCCTTTTGGCCTTGAAACCCTTAGGATACGAAATCATCAATCTTGGAGGCGGTAGAAATCCCATATCCATAAACAGGGTTATTGAGCTTTTAGAGGAGCTTTTAGGCAAAAGGGCTATTCGGCATTATAAGGAATTTCACCGAGCGGATGTTAAAATAACTTGGGCGGAGATAGAAAAGGCTAAAAGACTACTTCAATGGGAACCGGAAATAAGCTTAGAGGAAGGGCTTAAACGAACAGTTAAGTGGTCCTTAGAAAATCTTGATCTTTTGAAAAGTATCCAGATATGAGGGATAATCGGGAAGAATTGATCTTTTGGACTAAATATTTGGCTCAGAAAAACCTCATAAGTGGTTCAGAGGGTAACTTATCTCTGCGCGTGGAAAGGGGGTTTTTCATCACTCCCTCAGGAAGGATAAAAGAAACTTTATGTAAAAGGGATCTTGCCTTTTACTCCTGGGAAGAGGGCTTTATTTCAGGCAAACCCTCCTCTGAGTGGGGACTACATGCAAAGATTTATCAGAAAAATCCTCAAGCTATGGCCATAGTGCACACCCATCCTCCTTACGTGCTAATCTTAGATAAACTAGGATTCTCCTTTAGGGATTTTTTTCATCCTGAAGCCCAACTTCTACTTGACAAAATAGTTAAGCTCCCCTTTTTTCCACCGGGTAGTCCAAAATTATGGGATTTTGCCTCCAATCTCTGCATTAATAATTCTCTTGTAATTCTCTCGAAGCATGGGGTAGTTTGTTGGGGGAACACCCTCGAAGAGGCAGTAAATTTGACCTTGCTCTTAGAAAAGCTTTGTAAATTAGAATATTTAGCATTAAAAGGAGGTGCCCAATGAGATTGCGGTCCCATTTATTTTTTCAAAGGGCAAAGGAGGTCATCCCTGGGGGAGTCAATAGCCCTGTTAGAGCCTGTAAGGCGGTCAAGAGCGATCCCATTTTCTTTGAGAGGGGCGAAGGGCCTTATCTCATAGATGTAGACGGTAATCGCTATCTGGACTATGTAGCAAGTTGGGGGCCCTTGATTCTGGGACACGCTCACCCCAATGTCATAGCAGAGGTCTATTTTGCCTCTAAAAGGGGAACGAGCTTTGGTGCTCCAACCTGGCTCGAAGTAGAGATGGCGGAGACCATAAGAAAATATATCCCTTCCATGGAAAAAGTTAGGTTAGTAAATTCGGGCACAGAAGCAACCATGAGTGCCCTGAGGCTTGCTCGAGCCTTTACAGGCAGAAAAAGGATCATTAAGTTTGATGGCTGTTACCATGGACATGGAGATTCTCTTTTAGTAAAATCTGGTTCAGGACTTGCAACCTTTGGTATTCCAGCAAGCCCAGGGGTTCCCGAAGAACTCACCGCTCATACCTTAAGTCTACCCTTTAATGATAGGTCCGCAGTAGAAGAGGCCTTTCAAAAATATGGTTCAGAAATAGCCTGTGTTATTCTCGAGCCAGTGCCAGCAAATATGGGCGTGATACCCCCCAAAGAGGGATTTCTATCGTTTTTGAGAGAAATAACTCAAAGATATGGAGCACTTCTTATCTTTGATGAAGTTATAACGGGATTTAGAGTAGGGTTAGGTGGTGCTCAAGAACTCTTTGGTATAAAGCCTGATCTAACTTGTTTGGGCAAAATCATCGGAGGTGGCTTACCAGTTGGAGCTTACGGAGGAAGAGCGGATATTATGAATTTAGTGGCACCTCAGGGGCCTGTATATCAGGCTGGAACCCTCTCTGGTAATCCCATTGCGGTATCTGCTGGACTGGCCACAATTAGAGAACTTGCTAAACCTGGAACCTATGAAAAATTAGAGACTCTTTCTAATCTTCTTGAAATGGGAATAAAGGACGTTTTAAGAGATTTAGGCCTACCTTATAAGGTCACGAGGTTTGCCTCCATGTTAACTCTGTTCTTCACCTCAAAGGAATTAGTGAACTTTCAAGATGTCCTTTCTTGTGATACTGAGAAATTTGCTCTCTTTTGGCAGGGTATGCTAAAGAGAGGTATTTATCTACCACCCTCTCAATTTGAGGCCTGGTTTGTCAGTTTAGCCCATAGTGAAAAAGACATAGAATACACCATTAAAGCAATAAAGGAAACCCTTGAAGAAATAGAGAGAAATCCTTAAAAAGGACTCCCTCCCATAAAACATGGGAGGGCCCTTAAGCTCCTATTTTCTCTTTAACCAGGGCATCATAGCTCTTAATCTCTGTCCGACTGCTTCAATAGGATGTTGAGCCTCTCTCTTTCTTAGGGCATTTAACACAGGTCTTCCAGCCTGATTTTCTAAGATCCACTCCCGCGCAAACTGCCCACTTTGAATTTCCTTAAGAATTCTTCTCATTTCTGCCTTCACCTCTTCATTAATAATCCTTGGGCCTCTCGTTAGATCACCATATTCCGCGGTATCACTTATGGAATATCTCATGAAAGTAAGTCCTCCTTCATAGATAAGATCCACAATAAGTTTTAATTCGTGTAGACACTCAAAGTAGGCAATTTCAGGTTGATAACCCGCCTCCACTAAGGTTTCAAAGCCAGCTTTAATAAGGGCCGAGACACCTCCGCAAAGCACCGCTTGTTCACCAAAAAGATCTGTCTCTGTTTCCTCTTTAAAAGTAGTTTCAATTACCCCTGCCCTTGTTCCACCTATACCCTTAGCATAGGCTAACGCCTTGGGAAAAGCTGAACCTGTAGCATCCTGATGAATAGCTATTAAACAAGGAACTCCAGCCCCTCTCTCAAATTCTCTTCTCACGAGGTGTCCAGGTCCCTTAGGGGCAACCATGGCCACATCTACCTCTGGAGGAGGAGTAATTTGACCAAAATGTATATTAAAGCCGTGGGCAAAGAGAAGCATCTTACCAGGAGTTAATACCGGTTCAATACACTCCTTATAGAGGATAGGTTGAGTTTGATCGGGCACAAGTATCATAATTAGATCAGCCTGCTCACAAGCCTCCTTAGGAAGCATAGGCTCAAAACCGTCACTCTTGGCTCTCTCCCAACTGGGTCCACCAGGTTTCAATCCAACAATTACCCTAAGACCAGAATCCCTTAAATTCAGGGCATGGGCATGCCCCTGACTTCCATAACCAAGAATTGCTATCACCTTTTCCTTTAAAACCCCCAAGTCCGCATCCTGCTCATAATAAACCTTCATCCTTTCACCTCCTGTGCTAAATTTATTCAACACATTTTAACATTTAGATTGCAATTTGAAAGGGAAAAAATCGATTTTGATGGTCACTCAGGATCAATGTGAATCTAAGACCTTCTTTTGAGATTTGCAGTTATATAATGGATTATATGAGTCGTTTATCTGCGAAAGTAAATGACAGAAAGGGAGCCTTAAGGCTCCCTTTGAAAGATTAGCAACCCTCTACTTTTTTCTTTTTAGGAGTAGGTTTAGTGGCATTAGTGGCGTTAGCAGTGGGGGTGTCCTTTTTGGCATCCTTCTTATCACCAGCTGCTAACCCTAAGCTCACAGCACCAAAGATAAAGGTAACTCCACTTAAAAGAGATACTAACTTCTTCATATTTCACACCTCCTGTTTGATATTATTTCTTGCCAAACTGTTCAAAGGCTTTTTTGATGTCTTCATCTGTAACTGTCTTATGCAAAGCCTGCTTTGGAGATTTCTTTCTTATAAATTCCACCAGTTCTGCCGCAGACTTTGCCCCTGACTTTTTAATCTTGTCAGGTAAAGGATTAGCTGAAGTGTGGCACTTCAAGCAAGGTAGTTCTTGAGCCTTAAGTAAGGAGATCCCCCCCAGACCTAAAATCAAAGCAAGAACTAAAGCAAGTTTCTTCATATGCCATCCTCCATTTTTTTTAGGTTTTAAATTATACTAATTGTCATCCATAAAGTCAAGATACCTTCTCGGTAAATATTTTTTCAAAAGTTATGCCTAAAAATGATGAGAGGGACATACTCTAGGTAGCCTAGAAAGATGATTTAGAGAGTTATTGGGTTAAAAAAAAGTCTCTATTACGAGACGAAATTGTTGGAAAGACTCAACATTCTCGTCAAGGAGCTTAGGTTGTTGCATTTGTAATTAAAGGCGTTATATTTAGATTTTAGAGCTCAAGGTGCAAGAGGTATCATATTATGTCCATTACGGTGGAGGAGGTAAAGAAGATTGCTCACTTAGCGCGTCTTGAGTTCACTGAAGAGGAAATTATGCCCTTTACTCAGGAACTATCAAAAATTTTAGATTATTTTAGAGAGCTCCAAAACCTTGATACCTCAGATATAGAACCTACTTTTCATCCCCTAAAAAAGGATACATCTTTTAGAGATGATGAGGTAAAGCCCTTTGACAATATTGAAGGGATTCTCAAGAATGCACCAGCTTTAAGGGAAGAAACTATAGTTGTGCCTAAGGTAGTAAAGGCTCCGTAGTGTTGAGGTTGTGAGATGGAATTAAAGGAACTAACTATAAAATCTTCTTTAGAACTTTTGGAGAGAGGTGAAATTACAAGCAGAGAGCTTACTGAGGCTACCTTAGAACAGATCAGGAAACTTGATCCCCTCGTCAAGGCCTTTCTTTATGTTAATGAAGAGTGGGCTTTAGCCCAGGCTGAGGCTTCAGATAAGAGGAGAAGAGACAAACAGGCTGGCCCCCTTGAAGGCATCCCTTTATCCATAAAAGATAACATCCTTATAAAGGGCCATCCAACCACTTGTGCCTCAAAGATTCTTGCAAATTATATAGCACCCTATGATGCTACGGTAATTGAAAAATTAAAAAAAGCAGGAGCAGTATTTGTAGGGAAGACCAACATGGATGAATTTGCCATGGGTTCATCCACTGAGAACTCAGCTTTTTTCCCCACTCGCAATCCCTGGGATTTAGAGCGAGTCCCTGGTGGCTCTTCTGGAGGTTCAGCGGTAGCGGTGGCCTTAAGAATGGGGCTTGGTTCCTTGGGATCGGACACTGGAGGCTCTATTAGACAACCTGCAGCCTTTTGCGGAGTAGTGGGGCTAAAACCCACTTACGGTTTAGTTTCAAGATTTGGTTTAGTAGCCTTTGCCTCATCCTTAGATCAAATTGGCCCCTTTGCTTTGAATGTAGAGGATACCGCAATTCTTTTCCAAATAATTGCAGGCTATGACCCCAAAGATTCTACTTCCGCACCGGTAAGTATCGATAACCTTTTGAGCTTAATTGAAAAAAATAGCCAAATTCCCCTTCGAATTGGACTCCCAAAAGAATATCTCACAGGGGACCTCCATCCGGAAATTCAAAAGGCCTTAGAAACCTGTCTATCCATTCTTAGAAAGAAACATACCCTTAAAGAAATTACCTTGCCTCACACAAAGTATGCGGTCGCCACTTATTATATCATTGCTCCTGCAGAGGCAAGCTCTAATCTTGCTCGCTACGATGGTATAAAATATGGCTTTAGATTTGAAAGTAAAAATCTTATAGAACTTTATAAAAAAAGTAGAGCCAAGGGTTTTGGAAAAGAGGTTAAGCGAAGGATCATGCTTGGCACCTATGCCCTATCTGCGGGATATTATGATGCCTATTATCTAAAGGCTTCTAAAGTTAGAACTCTAATAAAGCGCGATTTTGAACAAGCCTTTAGAGAGGTAGATCTAATAATCTCGCCTACCACTCCTACTCCACCCTTTAAATTAGGAGAGAAGGTTGCGGACCCCTTGCAGATGTATCTCTCCGATATCTTTACCATACCTGTGAATTTAGCTGGCCTTCCGGGCTTATCTCTTCCTGTTGGGCTAACCAGAGATAACTTACCTATTGGAGCTCAAATTATTGGCCCACCCTTTAGAGATGATATAGTTCTATCCCTTGCCTATTTCTTAGAAAGGGAATTATTTTTGAAGCTAATTCCCCCAATTCTGACGGAGAATTTTTAACAGTTATGGCTTTAAAGATTAAAAAAAAGGTTTTGGGGAAGGGCCTGGAAGAGCTTATTCCAGAGCTAACCTCCATTGATTCTTCCTTAGAGGAAAAAGGCACAAAAACCTATTTAGAGCTCCCTGTGGAACAAGTTACATTCTTTAGTTATCAACCGAGAATCACTTTTAAAGAAGATGAATCCTTTCAAGAACTTATGAGATCTATTCAGGAAAAGGGCATTTTACAACCTATTGTTGTTCGAAAAATCACTGAAGGTCTTTATGAGTGCGTAGCGGGAGAGAGAAGACTCCGGGCTGCCAAGAAACTTGGTCTAAAAACTGTCCCTGTAATTGTGAAAAAATTATCCGATGAAGAAGCTTTACTTATCTCTATTATGGAAAACTTACAAAGAAAAGATTTAAACCCTATGGAAATAGCCTTGGCATATAAAAATTTAACGGAAAAATTTGGCTACACTCAAGAAGAAATTGCTGAAAAGGTAGGTAAAGATAGGACTACAGTGGCCAATTTTTTAAGACTTCTTAATCTTCCCCCAGAAATTCAAGAGGATATTCTAAAAGAAAGGCTTACTGTTGGTCATGCAAAAGCTCTTTTGAGCCTACCTTCGGCAGAACTTCAATTGCAAGCCAAGAATCTTATTTTGCAAAAAAATCTCTCGGTAAGGGAAACTGAGAAATTGGTTGAAGTGCTTAAAAGGGGGTCAACTCCTCAACCAAAAAGATCAGTAGATGAAGATTTAAAGGCTTTATCGGATGAGGTTAGCAAACTTTTAGGGATAACTGTGGAAGTAAAAATGAGGGGGAAAAGACCTACTTTTTTACTATATTTCGATTCCATAGAGAGTGCGGAAATTTTTATTGAAAGGTTAAAAAGATCTATTTAGATTTTCTTTTCCTGAGATTTACTTGAGATTTTCTCTTGTTAGGTTTTTTGTGATTTAATTTTGGACTATTATTCCCAATATGTTTATTAGCTTCTTTAACAAGTGAATTTTCTGGAGACAGATCTAAAATGTATAGTGTGACTTCTCCTTCAGGAGTATTAATCTTTGTTTCCTTTAAATTTATCTTTTGTAAGTTAGAATAAAATTTGCTTTTGGCTTGAAAGGGAATTTTTAAAAGATAGGAGCTACCTGGAGGGGTAACTTCTCTTCGAAGTTCTGCGTTGAGTTTTCTCATGGTATCCCAATCTGTCTCTGCAGCCAAGGCAAGGGCCTTCAGATCGACACCTCCTGGAACTTCAACTTCCACATAATCCCAGGGTGTTTCTATAAAGGGTTCAAAGCCATATTTTTCGGGATTTTTAATTATTATGCTAATTGCGAGCCACTGGGGCACATAAGCAAAGGTCTCAAAGGGAATAGCCCCACTCATCATCAACTTCCAGTAATCGGCAAGATTTCTGGCCTTAAGGGCCCGGAGCACCCTCCCCTCCCCAGCATTATAACTGGCCACCGCAAGCCTCCAGTCTCCAAAGATCTCATAAAGTCTTTTCAAATACTTCGCTGCTGCGTAGGTTGATTTAATAAAATCTCGTCTTTCATCAATCCAATAGTCAATCTTCAAACCATAACTCTTGGCAGTGCTCTCTATAAATTGCCAAATTCCCACCGCCTTGGCTGGAGATACTGCAAAGGGATTACACCCACTCTCTACTATAGCAAGATACACGAGATCCTCAGGTAAACCCTCCTCTCTAAAAATAACTCTAAAATAGGTCATATAGGGCTCACATCTCTTTAACCACCTCTGAATAACCTCCTTCTTCTCCGTAGAAAAGTATCGCACAAAATAACTTATTTGGGCATTTATATCCTGAGGCAGATGTTTAATCAGTTTTTCCGGTATAATCTCTACATTTTCAATATGCTCTTTAAGAAGCTCTCTTTCTTCTTGGGCAAAAGTTGTAAGACAAAAAATCAAAATAAAGACTAATACCAGGTAGGCTAAATTTATCTTTTTCATACCCATCTATGACAAATTTGTTGAAGATATTTAAGTGACTTAAAGACATCCTCTTCTCGCTTAGCTTCTATGGTTAGTATTGGAAAAAGGTTATTTTCTTTTAAAAAGGAAAATATTCTCCTAAAATCAATAACTCCATCTCCCAGGGGTAAGTGATCATCCCACTTACCTTTATTGTCATGACAGTGGATTTCCCGTAAATAGGGATATAAATTGGTTAACCAGCTCAATTCATCCCTTTCGGAAAAGACTCGGGCATGCCCGGGATCAAAACACCAGCCCAATCTTTCGTGATAACTCTGAAAGATAGGAAGCATAAACTCAGGCTCTGGCTCAAAGGTATTTTCCAAAGCAAGCACTATTCCTAAGTCCTCAGCAAAAGCTAAAATTTTGGGTAACGCTTCCTCTGTAAATATTTTTCTCCACTCCTCTTGCGGTTCCCGATGATAATCTGGATGATACCCACTGTGAAATACACATAAAATAGGCTCAAAAAGTGAAGCAACTTCCATGCCTTGAAATAGCCGCTTAAGGCTTATCTTTCGGACCCAAAAATCCAGCGCCCCAAGGGACAGATCCATAAAGGGTAAATGAATGGAAAGCGTAATACTTTCATTCTTTAATGTGTCAGCTATCCTCCGAAAGGATGTTCGCTCTTCCCTATCTAAAATCTCCGCCTTTAAAATTATTTCTACTGAAAGTCTCTTCCTTAAAATGACCTCTAAATAGTGCTCCTTTAATAGCTCAAAGGGAATAGAAATGTGAATCAATGGCTTATTTTCCATAAAAGGCCCTGATTTTTTGAACAACTTTAAGTGCCTCCTCTAAGGTCAAATAAGGAAAAAAGGGAATACTCAGAATTTCTTCACAAAGAGCCTCAGTCTCAGGAAGATCTCCCTGTTTGAAACCTACATCTTTGTAAATTGGTTGAAGATGTAAGGGAATGGGGTAATAAACTCGGCAAGAAATTCCCTCTCTTTCCAGATAAGCCTTTAACTCCTCTCTTCTTTCAACCCTTAAGGAGTAAATAGAGTAGGCAGGTTTAGCCTTGGGTAAAGTCTCAAGAAACCTCACATAAGGATAGAGATCTTGTAGATTTTCCCTATAGAACTCCGCTAACTTCTCCCTTTTTTTAAGTTCCTCTCTAAATTCTCTTAGTTTTACCCTTAAGATAGCACATTGTATCTCATCGATCCTTCCATTAACTCCGTGATATTCATAGTAGTAAGGTGCAGTTTGCCCGTGTTCCTTTAAGTATCTAATCTTTTTAGCTAAGGGGAAATCATTGGTGAAGATCATTCCTCCGTCCCCAAAGGCAGAGAGATTCTTAGTGGGATAAAAGGAGGTAGCAGAGGCTATACCAAAAGAGCCCACTTTTTTACCGTCAAGTTCCGCTCCAAAGGCTTGACAAATATCCTCTATCATATGGAGCCTCTCATCCTTGCAAAACTCCTCAATATTTATCAAATCAGCAGGATTGCCAAAAATACTAACCACTATTACCGCACTAACTTTTTTACCTTTATTTCTTAACTTAACTAAGGTATCCCGCAGGGCATCCAAAGAAATGTTGCCCGTTTTAGGATCAATATCCACAAAGTAAGGGCTTATTCCCGCTCTCACTACCACCTCACAAGTAGCCACAAAAGTGAAAGCAGGAAGCAATACATAGGTATCCCTTGGAAGGTCAAGGGCTTGTAGAATCAAATGTAACCCCTCAGTGCCTGAGGCAACCCCTACAGCATGAGTCACTCCCAGAAACTCCGCAAGCTCTCGCTCTAAGGACTCTGTCTCTGGACCATTAAGATAAACCCCACTTCTCAATACCTTCAATACCGCCTCTTCAATTTTATCTCTATAATGACTATAAGCCCTTTTAAGATCCATAAAGGGCACACCATTATCCATGATCAACTCGTAACCCCCACACCGAGAAAAACTTATCCCATTATATTGTAAATATTTATATTGTAAATACTAAACTCTACGAGTAATATATCTCATGTAATCACCATCATCGTCTCCCCAAAGGTGAATACCAGGAATAATCACTTACAGCCCAAAGTTATTTTCCCCTGTCTAAAATTGAGCACCCTTTTACCTCTGAGCTTCAAGAACTCCTCAAAGAAAAGCTTATTCCTAATAGAACATTAGGCTGAGTCAACGGGTATGTTAATTAAAAGGGTTTTTATCTGTGAAAGGGTTATAAGCTATTTTTAGGCGCCTCCGCAAAATTGTCTCTTAAGAAATGATTCATCAAATTACCCGCCCCTACTTTGTGGATACTTTTTGCTAATGTTTCAAAATATTTATACCCTTTCCATCTATCGTAATTTCCAATCACATACAAATACTCCTTAGCTCTACTTACAGCCACATTTAGTAAATTAGGTTTTGCTGAAGCCCACCTTAAAGCACCTTCTTTATTAGGATTTCCTCCCAACAAAAAAATCACAACTTCTGCTTCTTTACCCTGTGCCTTATGAACCGTCCCAACTCGGTTCCTTTCTATGGCTATGGTAATATTAGCATCTCTTAATTGCTTCATGAAATCTTTAGATCTCAACTTAGTCTCTATACTTCTAAAGGGAGTTAGTATGAAAATCTGACTTCCATTTACACCACTTTTTTGTAATTTTTCTAAGAGTTGTACTAAAATTTTACCCTCTTCTTCACACCAATG
>JANXCE010000020.1 GCA_025059715.1 Caldimicrobium sp. | reverse complement strand
GATGCATCTTTGATTGCTTCAAGTCTTTGCAGCATTTCTAAGTCTTTGATGGGAGAAGGTGTTAGTGAGAAGCTAAAAATACCTTGAACTTATGCAGGGGGGAGGGGGAAAACAATAAGATAACCTCGAAAAGATTGACTACTTCTTTATTTTTTTAAAAAAATCTCTATATTTTAAAAGCATGGAGTTGGAAAGAACCTTAGAGTATGAACCTAAGGCCGAAAAGTTTTATTACACGGTCAAAGAAATCTCTCAACAAATTAAAGGTCTTTTAGATCAAAGGTTTACTTACCTTTGGCTTGAAGGTGAAATTTCCAATCTAAAGTTTAGTCAAACAGGTGATATCTTTTTCAATCTAAGGGAGGAGGAGGCAACCCTGAGAGCTATTTTATTTAAAGAGCATAGACACGAAATAACTTGCGAATGTCTAAGAGATGGCATAAAGATACTGGGCTTTGGGAAGCTCACCTACTTTTCTCGTTCCGGGAATATCTATTTTATTGTTAAAAAATTAGAACCTCTTGGAATTGGCCTTCTTCATCTTAAAAAAAATTACCTTCTTGAAAAATATAAACATCTCTTTGATCCTAATTTAAAAAGAGAAATTCCTCCCTATCCCCAGAAAATCGCTTTAATTACTTCACTTTTTGGTGCAGCCCTTCAAGACTTTCTTAAGATAAGCGAAAATAGATGGGATGTCCAAATACTGATCTATCCTGTGAAGGTTCAGGGAGAGGGAGCACATATAGAGATCCTTCAGGCTCTCAGGGATTTAAATGATTACTTTCCTGATTTGGACTTAATAGTGATAACCAGAGGGGGAGGCTCCCTTGAGGATCTTGCACCCTTCTACACAGAAGAGATCATCCTTGGTATTAGGGAATCTAAAATTCCAGTAGTCTCCGCGGTAGGACACGAAATTGATCTAACCCTGTGTGATCTTGTTGCGGACAAGAGGTGCTCAACTCCATCTGCTGCAGCCCAGGAAATCCTCCCCTCTAAGGAAGAAATCCTAAACCGTATATCCTTTTTAAAGAGAAAATTACTACAACTTCTGGAACTTTCTTTCTCAAGAAAAGAGAAAAAACTTAAAGATCTCCATCTCTCCTTAAAGGAGAAAAATCCCTTCCGCGAAATACATCTGCTTGAACAAAAATTAAAGGACTTTAGGCTTCTATTCTTTCAGAGAGTTTCTCAAAAATTACATCTTAAAGAAAACAAACTCATCCAACTAAAGAAATCACTCCATGCTCTCAATCCCCTTTACATGATTCAAGCAAAGGAAGAAAAGCTTAGCCATCTTAAAATGTTACTTTTTTCTCTTTCTCCTTACAGCATCCTTAAAAGAGGCTATAGTATTGTAAAAAGCTATCCAGAGGGAAGGATTATAAAATCTGTTGACGATATTCGAGAAGGCTCCATGGTAGAAATTATCCTCCATGAAGGGAGACTCTTAGCTAAAATTGAGAAAAAGGAAAAATGACAAAGGAAATTAAAGAGCTATCCTTTGAGAAGGCATTAGCACGGCTTGAGGAGATCCTTAAAATCCTTGATCAGAGAGAACTTGATTTAGAGAATGCTATTAGGCTCTTTGAGGAAGGGTTACTTCTTATACAAATTTGTGAACAAAGGCTTAAAGAGGCTAAAACAAGGGTAGAGGTTATTTTAAGGGGAAGAGAAGGCTTTATTTTAGAGAGTTTAGATAAAGCCAAAGAGATACTGAAAAATGGGAGATAACTTAGAGATTAGCGAGTTTCTCGAGGAGAAGAGGGCTTTAATAGAAAAGGGCATTGAGAGATACTTCCCCCAAGGCGGGGGATATGGAAAAAGGGTCCTTGAAGCCTCCCTTTATAGCCTTAAAGCTGGAGGAAAACGCATTCGCCCTATTCTTTGTCTGCTTGGTTACGAGCTTTATCAAGGTAATTCAGAGGATATATTGCCCTTTGCCTGTGGTATTGAGTGTATACATACCTATTCTTTGATTCACGATGATCTTCCTGCCATGGATGATGATGATTTTCGTAGAGGTAAACCTGCCTGTCACAAGGCCTTTGACGAGGCAACCGCTATTTTAGCCGGAGATGGCCTTCTAACGCTTGCCTTTGAATTATTCACCCATTCAATCTTGCTAAATAAGGTATCTCACTTAAATCTTCTAAGGGCAATACACAAGGTTGCCCAAGCAGTGGGGCTTAAAGGCATGGTAGCAGGTCAAATGGCAGATCTCTTAGCAGAGGGGAAAAGAGGAAGTTTAAAAAAATTACAGTGGATACATAACCATAAGACAGTTGCCTTTATAGAGGCCTCGCTGGTTAGTGGAGCAATCCTTGCCTCCGCTCCTCCACGAGAAATAAAACTCCTTTCAAAATTTGGCAGAAACCTCGGTCTAACCTTTCAAATTATAGATGATCTCCTAGATATCATTGGAGATGAAAAAACCTTAGGGAAACCTATCAAGTCTGATTTGAAAAGAAAAAAATTAACCTATCCCTCTTTATTAGGTATAGAAAAAACCAAATTAATTGCAGAAAGGACCGCTTATGAGGCTTTATCTATCTTAGAACCCTTAGGAGTCAGGGCTAAAATATTAAAAGATCTAACTCTATATCTCTTAAAAAGGATTAATTAGAGATGGAGTTAAAGACTAAGATTCTCCATAAAGTCGACTCCCCCCAAGATTTAAAGAAATTAAAGATTTCCCAATTAAAGCTTTTAGCAGAGGAAATTCGCTCTTATATACTTGAGGTAGTCTCTCGCCATGGAGGGCATCTTGCACCTAATTTAGGGGTAGTTGAACTAACCCTTGCTCTACACTATGTTTTTGATACACCTAAGGATTACATAATTTGGGATGTAGGTCACCAATGCTATACTCACAAGATAATTACCGGAAGACGAGAGGCCTTTAAGACACTGAGAACCTATGGGGGGATTGCAGGTTTTCCTAAAAGAGAGGAAAGCCCCCATGATATACTTAACACAGGTCATAGTAGCACTTCTATATCTGCAGGTTTAGGAATGTCTGTGGCTAAGAGACTCAAAGGGGAGCCGGGCAAGATTGTAGTAGTTATTGGAGATGGCTCAATTACTGCAGGTATGGCCTTTGAAGCCCTAAATAATGCGGGTTATTTAAAGGAGGATCTTTTAATCATTTTAAATGACAATGAAATGTCTATCTCTCCAAATGTAGGAGCTCTTTCCACCTTTGTATCAAAGAGAATGACTGGTAATTTAGCTCGCTTTCTCCGTAAAGAATTGGAAAAATTAATGCCTAAACTACCAGGAGGAGAAAATCTACTTCACCTTCTTAAAAAGGGGGAAGATCTTTTTAAAATGGCGGTAACGCCAGGAGCTCTATTTACCGCATTAAATTTTGAATATGTTGGCCCCGTAGATGGACACGATTTAGAAAATTTAATCGATTTACTGCAAAACCTTAAAAGGATGTCGGGCCCAATTCTTTTTCATGTGATTACCAAAAAAGGTAAAGGGTATCCTCCTGCGGAAGCAGATCCTGAGACCTTTCATGGTGTGGGCCCCTTTGATATTACAAAGGGAAAACCCCTTAAATCACCCAATGAACCTCTCTCTTATACTGAGATCTTTGGAAAGACAATTGTTCGCCTGGCTGAAATAGAACCGAGACTCGTAGCTATAACCGCCGCTATGAAAACAGGCACAGGACTAAAGGAGTTTGCGGAGAGATTCCCTGAGAGATTCTTTGATGTTGGTATCTGTGAACAACATGCGGTTACCTTTGCAGCAGGATTAGCTCTGGAGGGCTTCATTCCAGTATGTGCCATTTACTCCACCTTTTTACAGAGAGCCTATGACCAAATTATTCATGATGTAGCCTTAAATAAAGCTAAAGTAATTTTTGCTATAGACAGGGCAGGATTAGTTGGAGAAGATGGGCCCACTCATCATGGTATCTTTGATCTTACTTATCTCAGAGCAGTCCCAGGGCTAATTGTTTGTGCCCCCAAAGATGAAAATGAATTACAACATCTTTTGTATAGTGCCCTAAGATACGACCGAGCCAGTGCTATTAGATACCCCAGAGGTGCAGGTGTTGGAGTTAGCCTTGATTGGAACTTTCGTTTTATCCCCGTAGGTAAGGGAGAAGTGCTTAAAGACGGAGGGGATGGAGTAATTTTTGCTATTGGTTCTATGGTTTATCCTGCTCTTCATAGTGCTAAAAGCTTAGAGAAAAAAGGATTAAATGTGGCGGTAATTAATGTAAGATTTCTCAAACCTCTGGATAAAGAATTAATTTTAGAATTTACTCGAAAAACTGGTAGAGTCCTTGTTGTGGAGGAGAATACAACCGAGGGAGGCCTTGGTTCAGCTATAGCAGAAACTATCCTGGAAGCTAACCTGAAAACAGCCTTTGCTAAAATTGCTCTCCCTGATAAATTTATTGAACAAGGAGATCTCCAATCTTTAAAACAAAAATATGGACTCTGTGAAGAGTATATAACGGAAAAATTCGTCAATTTAGTAAAAAATTCCTGACATTTTTGTTGTTCTCTTTGATTGTTCTGACCATAAAACAATTCAATGTAAAATACAATATGTGGTATATATTTTGATAGTTACCTTTAAAAATGTTTCTATCCATTCTTGTAGGATTAGTAATTTACTATCTTATTTTTACTGATATTATTTACGGAGAAAGAGTAAAAAAACCCTTTAGAACCGATACAGAAATTAATTTTTACTGCTCAAAAGTTGAACCACAAAATCCCCACTGTCAGCAATGGAGAGAAATTACCCAAAAACGTTTAGAACTGGAAAGTATCATCTTTGATGAGATTAAAAACTTTTGCCAAGCAAATCCTCAAAATCCTCAATGTAAAAAAAATACCAAAATTAGTATTTTTACTTTTTGTACTCAGTTTCAGCCAGAGAATAATTACTGTCTACAATGGCAAAACATAAAACAAGGGGAATTAAAAGTAAAAGGAATTCTTTCAGAGGAAATTAGAAAATTTTGCCAGAAAAATTACCAGCATTTTCTATGTAGAGACAAAATCAAATAACTTCAAAACTAAGTGATTATTTCTTGAAATTTATTAATTTTTAAGTTATATTTTAATTTCCAAAAAACTACTTATAGGGGAGGTTGGAAATGGCGCTCTGGAAATGTTCAAAGTGTGGTTCTACCAAGGAGACCAGGTGCAAACCCAAAAAGTGCCCAAGTTGTGGCGAAATAGACACGATGATTAAAGAAGAAGGGACTAAATCTACCGAAGTAACAGAAAGGTGTGGAACAAAGAGAACTTGTAAGAAAAAGGCATCTTAACCTCCACCCACCACGCCACCAAGCTGAAATATTGGTAAATACAAGGCTATTAAAACTCCCCCTATAATTACACCCAAGAATATCAATAGAATTGGTTCAATCAAAGTGGAGAGGGTTTGAACGGTTCGGTCAATTTCCTCTTCGTAAAAATCAGCCACTTTAGTCAACATCTCTTCAAGATTTCCTGACATTTCTCCAATTCTAACCATCTCTATGACCATATAGGGAAAGACACCGGTATAAAACATGGGATCTGCAAGGGTGTGACCTACAGACACATTGATTTTTATTTCTTCTATAGCCTTTTCTAAGACTTTATTTCCTGAGGTTTCTCCTGCAATGGCAAGAGCCTGCAATAAGGGCACCCCAGCACCGATTAAATTAGCTAAGGTTCTTGCAATGCGGGAGAGAGCTGCTTTGTGGAAAAGGCTTCCAAAAAGAGGAAGAAATAACAAAAATCTATCTGTATTATATTTCCCTCTATCACCTCGACGGTAGTATTTTACCCCCATGATGGATAAAACTAATGAGAGAACAAAGAGAACGAAGAAATATTTGAAATTTTGACTTATACTAATTAAAATCTGAGTAGGTAAGGGTAAACTCTGCCCAGCCTCGCGAAAAAGTTCTGCAAATTTGGGAATAACGTAGATCATCAAAACAGAAAGCACTACGATTGTAACCAACACAATAACCGATGGATAGATCATAGCATGTTTAATCTTAGATTTAAGGGCTACAATCTTTTCTAAATATATAGCTAACCTCTTTAGCACTATATCTAAATTTCCTGAAGCTTCCCCTGATCTAACCATTTGCACATACAAATTATTAAAGATTTTGGGATAAATTGCCAGGGATTCGCTTAGGGAACTCCCTCCTTCAACCCTTTTGCGAATATCAGTTATTATTTCTTTAAAGTAATCATTTTTTTGTTGCATAGCTAAGGTTTCTAAACCTCTAATAATTGGAAGCCCAGCCTCAAGCATAGTGGCAAATTGGCGAGTAAAAAGGGCTAACTCCCTTTCAGAGACTCTCTTAAGTTTAAAGGGAAAGGCCTGTTCTTTTTTAGGTTGAATTTTAATAGGAATAATGTTTAGCCTTCGGAGATATACCTCTACAACTTGAGGGTTAGGAGCTTCTAATACTCCAGAGCGAATCTCACCGGTTATTGCTTTTCCTTTCCATTCGAAATAGGCCATTCATTTACCTACCCAATAATTGGGAGCCTCTCTTAATATAATAACATCATGGACATGGCTTTCTCTATAACCTGCAGGGGTTATCTTAACGAATTTGGCCTTCTTTCTCAACTCTTCTATATTTCTACATCCACAGTAACCCATCCCAGACTTTAAGCCGCCAACTAATTGAAAAATCATGTTTGAAACCGGCCCTCTATAGGGAACCCTACCTTCGACACCCTCAGGGACAAATTTGGCAACATCTTCCGCCTCATAACCGTATCTTTCCTTACCGCCTTCTTTAAACATAGCAGAAAGAGAGCCCATCCCACGATATATTTTATAGGTCCTTCCTTCATAGAGAATGGTCTCACCAGGAGCCTCTTCAGTTCCAGCAAAGAGATTCCCTATCATTACTGCATGAGCTCCTGCCGCTATGGCTTTAGTTATGTCACCAGAAAATCTTATTCCCCCATCAGCAATTACGGGAATACCATATTTATCCGCCACTTTAGCTACCTCGTGGATAGCGGTCATTTGGGGAACTCCTGCGCCAGCCACAATCCGAGTGGTGCAAATTGATCCAGGCCCCACTCCTACCTTTAATCCATCTGCTCCAGCTTTTATGAGATCCTCTGCAGCCTCACCAGTGGCAATATTGCCGGCAACTAACTGGCAATCGGGAAAGTGATATTTAATTTCTTTAATAGTATCAATAATATTCTTACTATGCCCATGAGCGGAATCAATAAAAAGAACATCACACCCCGCCTTTAAAAGGGCTTCCGCCTGCTTCAATCTATCTTTTCCAACACCAATGGCAGCTCCCACCTTTAGTCTACCAAGTTCATCTTTGCAAGCATTCGGATATTTCTTGATCTTTTCTATGTCCTTTATGGTTATCAAGCCCTTGAGACAAAAATTATCATCGACAATAAGTAACTTTTCAATTCGCCTTTCGTGAAGGATTTTAATCGCTTCATCTAAGGTTACACCTGGTTTAGCAGTTACCAAATTTTCCTTAGTCATCACCTCTTTGACAGGTTTATCAAGCTCCCTTTCAAACCTCAGGTCCCGGTTAGTAACAATACCTACTAATTTTTTCTCAGGGCCCTCAATTACTGGAATCCCGGAAATTTTGTACTCTTCCATCAAACTTAAAACCTTTCTTATAGGAGTGTCGGGAAAAACAGTGATGGGATCGTAGATCATCCCACTTTCTGATTTCTTAACCTTTTCTACCTCTCTAACTTGCCTCTCAAGGGGCATGTTGCGATGAATAACTCCAAGGCCCCCTTCCCTTGCCATAGCGATAGCCATCTGACTTTCGGTAACGGTATCCATAGCTGCAGAAAGTAAAGGGATGTTGAGCTTAATTTTTGGGGTAATAAAAGTGCTTACGTCAGTATCTTTAGGCAAAACCTGTGAGTAGGCCGGAACTAAAAGAACATCATCAAAGGTATAAGCTTCTCCGATTATGTCAAGCATGAGATACACCTAAAGGTAAATAGTTTGACATTATTATAACCTTTTGCTATAGAAAGTAAAGATGCCTTCTAAGATCCCATATTCGCTTAGGATTAATTCCTTTCCTTGAAAATATTTCAATATCTCAGAGTAAATTATTAACCCCGGTAAGGCAAGATCTTCTCTTCCCTCTTCCATGCCCCTGAGTCTTCTTATTCTGGGCAAAGTAGCTTCGCTTATCTTAGTTATAAGATTCTCAATTCGATCCGGAGTAATCCTATGACCATGAAGCGCTTCGAAGTCATATCTTGCTAATTTTAAATCTAAACTACCCAACAAACTTGCTGAACCCCCAGTAACTATAATTTTCTCAAAGGTCGCCGGAGGAAGACCTAATAACTGGTCTCCTACATAACTCCTTAAGGAAGTAAGCATTTTTTTGGTCATGGGATAACGAAATTTAAAAAAATCTCTTAATAACACAACGCCTAACTCCAGACTTTTAGTAAACTGGGGCACTCCATCTTTGATATAAACAAACTCGGTGGATCCTCCTCCCACATCAACAATCAAAAACTCTTTCAAATTCAAACCTAACTTCCGTAAACCCAAGAAAATACCCTCTAAGATTAATTTGGCCTCCTCTTCAGAAGAAAGGATCTCCACCTTAAGACCTAATTCTTCTTCAATTCTTTTTTGAAATTCCCTTGCATTTTTGGCTCTTCTAAATACTGCTGTTCCCACAGCAAAGTATTCTGAGACCTCAAAATCTTCCATAATTTTTTTAAAATTTCTTAAAACCTCTAAAGCCCTCTCTTGGGCAGAGGGAGAGATAAGCCCACTTTCCACCACACCCTCTCCTAAACGAACATTTTCTCTGAAACTTTTTAAAAAGAGTGGTTCATTCTTAAAATACTTTCCAAGAAGTAATCGGAAACTTTGAGTTCCTAAATCAAGGGAGGCTAAAAAACTTTGATTAAGTCTTTCTTTAAAGCTTTTACCTAATTGAAAAACCGCCTTTACTTTACCTTTTAGATAATACCTCTGCTGGGTCTTAGGGTTCTTAAAAAAATAGGATCGAGTTTGGGATAACTTAAAGACTCCAAAGTCTCTTAATTCAATGGATAATCCCCTCTTTAGAGCAAATCCCAATATCTCAAAGAATTGATCAATAATAAAATCCAGATCCTTAGCCTCAAGCTCTATGAATCGCTTCCGTAATCTCTCCGTTAACTCTCTTTTGGTCATGAATTATCTTTGATAGAGATAGAAAGCCCTGAGATTTAGATGGTCTAAAAAAGAACTCCCTATAGAGAGCCTCTCCTCCATTAGCCTACTTAATAAACCCCTTTTAGGGGGGAAATAGAGAAGCTCTACTTTGGTAAGCTTAGAAAGCTGTTGAGCCCATTCAATAGCTCGATGGAGATTGCCTAATTCGTCAACTAAACCCAGTTTTAGCGCTTCTTCTCCGGTATAAATCCGTCCATCTGCTATTTTTTTCACCTTTTCTAAATCAATTTTTCTCTCCTCTGCAATGG
The DNA here is from genome assembly GCA_025059715.1 of Caldimicrobium sp. Lineage (GTDB taxonomy): Bacteria > Desulfobacterota > Thermodesulfobacteria > Thermodesulfobacteriales > Thermodesulfobacteriaceae > Caldimicrobium. Next base: position 32,190 of record JANXCE010000020.1, on the reverse strand, counting down.
CCTTTATAAACTGATAATGTAATGAATCCACCTTTTCTTGAAGATATCTTCTTTCTTCTTTAGAGAGTTTTCTGAAGCTGGAGCCTGTGTCCTTGTATTGCCCACTTTTTATGACCTCGGTAGAGATTCCTATCTTTTCCATTAATTTCTCTAAATTAGGAAGCTGAATCATCACCCCAATACTTCCCGTTATAGTGCCCGGATTGGCAAAGATACGCTGTCCTACCAGGGCAATATATAACCCTCCTGAGGCAGAAACTCCTCCCATGGAAACCACTAAGGGTTTGCTCTGCCTCAAAATCTTCAGCTCCTCAAAAATCTCTTGGACTGGACCAACTGCACCACCAGGAGAATCGATTCTCACCACTACAGCTTTTATATCCCTTCTCTCCTTCAATTCCTTTATAGAAGATAGATAGGTTTCCGAATCTAAGATTATTCCTTTAACTTCAAGTATGCCAATCTTAGGTCTTCCCAATCCCTTGTCTTTTACATCAAACAGAAGGGACAAAAAGACACTCAACATCACTATAAAGACTACTAATCCTCCAACAAAGGCCAGCCCATAGACAAGCCAAGGTCTTTTCATAAAGAGTTACCTTCCATATGAATTTTTAGTAGTCGTTTGGAAGTTTTTTTCGAACTGGTTTTTTGATACTCCTCTACCTCCCTTTTTTCTTCCTCCATAAGATAGGCCTTTTCAGATATCCATAACTTCCTCTGCTCAACATCTAATAAAATGATCTTTCCCTTAATGGTTTGTCCCTCGGAGACCTCCCTTTTTCTAATTTCTCCCAGCTCGCTCATTGGTAAAAATCCTTTAACCCCTTCGGTAATTTTTACCACATAACCCCTACCTGGAACTTCCCTCTTTATCTCCGCAGTTACCACATCCCCAAGTTTATAATGAGAAGAAAATTCCTTCCATGGATCGGGTTTCAATGTCTTTAGGCTTAATACTAACTTTCTCTTTTGGGGATCGAGCTCCAAAACCTGAGCTCTAACTTCCTCACCCTCTTTGAATTGGCCCCGAAGATCATTCACCCTATCCCAATCTATCTGAGATATATGAATAAATCCATCTACTCCCTCTCTAACCTCCACAAAAAGTCCAAAATCCGTAATGGTTTTAATAGGTGCTTCAATGATATCTCCAACTTTTAAGGTTTTAGCAACTACATCCCAGGGATTTTCCTCTAATCTTTTCAAACTCAAAATCAATCTTCTTTCTTTAGGCTTTAAATCGGTAACTACTGCCTCAATAAGATCACCTTCTTGTAATATATCCTTAGGCTTAAGGCCCTTTTTCCATGAGATTTCACTTGCTGGTAGTAACCCTTCAAGCCCTGGCTCAAGCTCTACAAAGGCTCCAAAATTCTCAATCTTCACTACTTTCCCCTTTACTCTTTGCTCAAAACTATATCTTAACTCTATACCCTCCCAAGGATCTGGCTCTAAAACCCTGTGACTAACCTTAAGTTTTTTCCTTTGAGGATCCCACTCTAAAACTTTAACCTTTAAGGAATCACCCTCTTTTAAATATATCTCCTCTGGTTTCAATCTCCTTCGAGTGAGTTCTGATAGCGGTAGAAAACCAGTAAGCACGCCATCAAACTCAAGTAGAAAACCACCTTTCACCGTAGTCTTTACCTTCCCCTCTAAGATACCATCAGTCTCTATCTTTTGAATTAGAGCTTTTTCCTTGAATTCTCTTTCTCTTTGTTGATAAGCCCTATGAGATACTACAAAGGATCTCTGATTGAGATTTATAATTAAAACAGGTAATTTCACAGGCAATTCATCCTTTACTTCTTTGCCAACTTGAGATTGGGGTAAAAATCCAGTAAGTAATCCTTTATAAGTAACTTCAAAACCACCTTTAATCGCTTTAGTTATATTTACTTCCAGAGGCTTTTTCTCATTGAAGGCTTTTTCTATCTCCTCCCATGCCTCATCTTCTAGTATCTTTTTAACTGACAATAGAAATTGTCCCTCAGCGGAGAGATTTTTAACTATTTGAGCCTTAACGGTATCTCCTATATTGAAAAGAATTTTGCCTTCAAGGTCCTTAAGCTCTTCTATTGGTAAAAGGGCTTCCCTCTTGGTGCCCAGATCTACAAAAGCAAAGTCTTTACTCAATTTTACAAGGACCCCCTCCACAATATCTCCCACTTTATAGGTATGTTCATTAATAAAAGTATTTAAAATTTCTTCAAAGTTTTCCATAGAAAACTCCTCAATGAAATTATTTTAGTAATTTAAATTAGGATTTAGGAAAAATCAAGTTTCTAACGAATGCCCTTTCTTCCTCTATAGTAGTTAATCGTCCCTCTAATTTTTCTTGCCTTAATCTTTTTAATATACTTCCTATCACTTTACCCTCCTTTATACCCAGGGCTTTGAGCTCTTCTCCCGTTACAGCAGGCTTTACCTTTCTCCAGTGGTCCCAAAAAAGTTCTATGGTATCTTCCCATTTCTCCTCCAGCCCTAAACGGAAAAGAAGAAAGGGAGGTATTTTCTCCAAAAGTTCTACTCTTTCTAAAATACTTAAATCCTGCAAGGAAGATTCAACCTCCCTTAGAAATTGTGCCCACTTTAAAATCAGTGCTCTTTCCCTATCTGAGAAGGCAAGTCTTTTCAATGTTGTCTCCTCAAGCTCTACTAAAAAGAGCCTTACAAATTTTTCAAAATTCTTAGAGTCTAACTCTTCTTTGGCTTTCCTTAGAAGATTAAAATCAGAACTCTTTATGCGTCTTTCTTTTAGGCCCACCCTTTGTAAAAGCCTGAGATTCTGAAGATCTCTCAACAATGTGGGCAAGGCTTCCATAGCTTCCTTAGTAAAAAAAAGTTTTAATTCTTGAGCCAATCTTGAGGGAGAGAGTTTTTTGAAGGAGGAAATTTTCGCTGCTAATTCCAGAGCTTTATTAAACTCTTCAGTATAACTAAAATTAAACCTTACTTTATATCTTACACCTCTAAATGCTCTGGTAGGATCATCTATAAAGGAATTTTGATGAAGGGGCCTAATTAGGCCCTTTTTTAAATCCGACAAACCCTCAACTAAATCCAAAATCTTATCCTCATAGGGCGGTGTTAGCCCATAAATTAGGGCATTAATAGTGAAATCTCGCCGATGTATATCCTCTATAAAACTTCCTCTGGCCACCACTGGTAAACTGGCAGGAGAAGGATAGAATTCTTTTCTTGCAGTTACCAAATCTAAAACATAAAGGCTGTTTAGAGATAATTTGTAGGTTAAAAACTGAGATTTAGAGATTATCTTAAATTCTATTTCTTTTGAAAGAGTGGAGAGCAGGCTCTCCCAGCTTCCTTCCAAGACTAAATCTATATCCTGAGTTTGTCTCCCCAATAGGACATCCCGCACTGGTCCTCCCGCGAGATAGAGAAATTGTCCCATTTTAGTTGCCCATACCTTAGCCCTATTCAAAAACTCAAAGACCACCGAAGGAACTTTGAGCCCCTCGATAAAATCAGACCAAGAATAATTTAGGACCTTCACTCTTAGGCTCGGGGATGAAATTTATCATAGGCTCTTTTTAGACTGACAAAATCGAGGTGAGTATAGATTTGGGTAGTTATGAGGCTACTGTGTCCCAACATTATTTGGAGAGCCCTTAAATCTGCTCCTCCTTCAAGCAGATGAGTGGCAAAGGAATGGCGAAGCACATGGGGAGAAATTTTACCTTCATCAAGGCCTGCTTTTTTAGCATACTCTTTAATTATCTGCCAACATCTTTGCCGGGTCAGGGGAAACCCTCTACGGTTCAAAAACACAAAGTTCCTGCTTTTAGAACTTAAAAAAAGAGGTCTAACCTCCTCCAAAAATTTAACCAAAAATTCTAAAGCTATCTCCCCTAAGGGAATAATCCGCTCCTTATTACCCTTTCCTAAGACTCTAATAAACCCGATGGAAAGCTGAAGGTTCTCTAGTTTGAGATTCACTAACTCTGAAATTCTAAGGCCAGTTGCATATAGAAGCTCTAACATAGTCCTATCTCTAAATCCTATGGGGTGACTTAAATCAGGGGCCTGTAATAACCTCTCAACCTCTTCCAGAGTTAAAATCTTTGGAAGTCTCTTGGGAAGTTTGGGACTTTCAAGAAAGGTCAAATAATCCACAGAATAACCCTTTTCCTCGTATAGAAAAAGCAAAAAGTTCCTAAGAGTAGAAAGTCTCCTGGCGATTGAAAAGGGATTAAAACCTCTATCCTTAAGGTCCATTAGATAGTCTCTAATAATCTCGTAAGAGAGACCTTCAATGTTAAGAGCATTTTTCGTTAAATAGGATAAAAAATCCTCTAAATCTGAAGCATAGGCTCTTAAAGTGTTTAGAGAATAATTTTTTTGACTATTTAGATAAACTAAGAACTCCTTTAATAGTTCTTCCATTAAGTCCTAATATCCCGTAAAAGCTTTTCAACTTTATAGGCTAAGATTTCATCCTTTGTAGATAGAGGAATAGTTTTTAACTTAGCTAAAAGCGCTTCTCGTTCTAAGAGCGTTAATTGGGGGAAGATCTCCCTTATCTTTTCTATGGTTTTGAGCATGAGTTCTCTTTCATTGCTTTCCAAAAAAAGGATGAGATCCCGTCCTCCTTCAGGCAAACCATATTTCTCATAAAACATATAAAGAAGTTTTTTAAATTCTTTTTTACCTACCGCTTGATGAAGTTTCATAAGCAACTCTTCTCTTTCAGAATTGTTTTTATTAAAGAGTTTCTCTAACTCCTTAAGATATCTTTCTTTCATCTTCTTTTCTTCCTTGGGAGAAGAACCCTCTCTTTTTTCCATTTTTCTTCGTAATTTAGCCAAGCCACTTGCATCCTTTAGCTTGTCGATCTCTCTCCAGGAAGGTCTTTTTTGTTCTTCTGACATTCTCATCACCTCCTACAGGAAACTTGAAAAATCTCCCTTTCAGGTAACTTTATAGCAGAGAGTTTTCCTCCGTAAACACACCCTGTATCTAAGCCAATCCTATCCTCAAGGAGTAAAACCTCAGGAAAGGGTGTATGTCCAAAAATAATAGTCTTTTCAAATTTGCCACTATGATAATAAAAAAGACCCCTTATCCAAAGAAGATCCTCTTCCTCCTGTTCATCAAGGGGCTTTTCAGGATTTATTCCTCCGTGCACAAAAAGGTAGTCTTTGGTCTCCACGTAGAGAGGTAGAGCACGCAGAAACTCAAGGTGGCTTGGAGGGATTTTTAAGCTTCCTCCTTCATAATAATTACGTAAAGTTTCTCCACCTCCATTATATAGAAACACCTCTACATCCAAGCCCCTTAGATATCTTTCAAAAAGCCACTCATGATTACCTTTTATGGGGTAAACTCTCTCCGGATATTTCTCTTTTAGCTCAATCAACAACTCCAAAACCCTTCGGGAGTCAGGACCCCGATCTATATAATCCCCAAGAAATATCACATAGTCCTTTCCCCAATCTATAGGTAAGAGTTCAAGAAGCCTCTCCAAAGCAAAGAGACATCCGTGAATATCACCTATAGCAAAAAAATTAGTCCCAGAAGCGAGCTCTTCTATCGTCAAGCCTTTTAAGACCATATTTTATTGCCAGGCTTAAAGCCCTATTCCATTCTTCTCGGGTTATTTTTCTGTCTAAGGGCGGATATTTCCAAGCATCTCCACAGGGTCTATACTGATCCATAAGATTAAAGTAAGTCTCTTTGGAGATTTCTTCGGCAATAAATTTAATTACCTCTTCGGTTTGGGAAAGGTCTTCCGGCAAGATAAGATGTCTAACAATTAATCCCTTCTTAGCAATGCCTCCTTCAATCACCAAATCACCTACTTGGCGATGCATTTCCTTCACAGCTTCTCTGACTATCTTTGGATAGTGTTTAACCTTAGAAAGTTTTAAAGCAATACTTTCATCCATATATTTTATATCAGGCATATATATATCAACAATACCTTCTAAAAGTTTAAGGGTTTCTACTGATTCATAACCCCCACAATTATAAACAATAGGCAAAGACAAGCCCTTTTCGGCGGCAATTTTAATGGCCTCAACAATAAGGGCAATCTGATGAGTTGGGGTAACCAAATTAATATTATGACAGCCCCAAACCTGTAATATTAACATTATCTTAGCTAAGTCTTCCACCTCTATTTCATCACCTTCACCCAAATGGCTAATTTCCCAATTCTGACAATATACACAAGCCATATTACAAAAAGTAAAGAAAATAGTGCCTGACCCGTTGGTCCCAACCAAAGGTCTTTCCTCTCCAAAATGGGGACCATAACTTGACACAATGGGCTTAGATCCAATCTTACAAAAACCTTTTTCGCCTCTCAGTCTGTCAACTTTACACTCATGGGGACATAGACGACAGGGGCTCATTCTTTCATATAGTGCAGTCACCCTTTTTTCAAGCTCTCCTTCCTCTAACAATCTTAGATATGAGGGATAGCTTTTCATACCCAGAGTTCCAACCAATGTTTAACCTTTGGTGGATAGCGAAGTTGAGAGGAAAAATTTAAGTAACAGCCTGTGCAAGCCGTAGCAAGAACTTCCTTATCTAATGTGCGCCTCCTCCAATGTTTGGAAAATTCTCTTTGAAACCCGCGCAACCATAGCGTAAGCTTAGCGGAACCACAACAAAAGTCCTCAATCCTTCCCTTCAACAAATTTAGCTCTGAAGTCAGAGAAAAGTCAAGATGGCAGGGAAGATGGTAAAGAATATCATCCTTTTCTTTTAAGTTCAGGCTGTAATCCATTTTTCTCAGAAACTCAATAACAAAATAGGTCCTATTAGCTAAGTCTTCAAAGGCTGCTTTTTCCTGTTCAACATCAAAGAGCTGAGGGTAAACTCTTTTTATCATCCAAAGACAGGTGGCACAAAAGGTTAGAAGAGTTTTTTTCTCACTAAACAGGGTTAAAAGTTTTTTAGCATAATTTTTGACCACTTCCTTAGCACCCAAACCTAAAAACACGATGCCACAACATCCCTGACCCTCAGGAATATGCGGTTTCATGGGACTATGTCTAATTTTAGATAGGGTTAGTTCTAAGGCCTCTGGATAAAGATGTTTTAGGCCACAGGAAAGATAGACATAAAAATCTCCCTCTTTGAAATAGGGACTTAATTTTTTTTCATCCAATTCCCTTATCTGTATTTGATTAAAGGGTAATACTTTTAAAAAAATCAGGGAATCTGAAGGATGCAATACAAAGGATCCTTTAGAAAATTTAGCCTTAATATAGGACTCTGGAAAACTTATACCTTGAGGACACACTTTAGAACATCTCTCACAGAGTAGACAATAATTAAAGCTGTAAGAATCTATGTTCTTAGCAATAAGTAAATTTCTTCCCCGTGGGGAAAAACTCTCCTTTAGAAAAAAGCGATAGCTTGGACAACTTGAGAGACACTTGCCACAATGGACACATTTTTTATAGGGAGTCTTTGTCATCAGCTTCTTTAATTAACCTTTCCAACCACCAGGAGCACCATTCAGTTTCTATTATAGCCTCGGCCAGAGCTTTAGCTTCCTCAAGGGAAAGCCTTTTTTTTGCATAGTTTATCCAGCGCTCCGCAAAGGGATTATTAAGATCCCTTTGTTCTTTTAACTGAACTATCAAATCTAACACATCCGCATCATGAACTATCTTAGCCTCTAAAGTTTTATTATCTCGATATTCTTCATATAATGTAAACACTTCTTCTGCAAAAAAAAGATCTCCAAAGGCCTCTTTAAGAGCTTTTTTTTCATCAGTTTTATTATATAGTTTATTTACCGCATTGAAATCTCCAGTTCTTGCTTCGACAAAATCATGAAGTAGAGCCATTCTTAGAACTTTACTTTCATCAACTTTTCCTGCATATCTTTTGCTAAGAAGATAACTACAAAAGACTACTCCATACGAGTGGGAAGCCACATTTTCTTTGCCTGTCCCCAAATAATTATATCCCGTTCTCTCTATTCTCTTTAGAAGAGAAGCTTCAAAGAGGAGCTTAGCCAGCCTATGATACAAACTCATTCTTTGAACTCATTTTTGAGCGTTTGAGCTAAATAGGCGGAGAACTTAAGTATAATTCTGCCCACTAAAAACTCGGTAAAGGGATAATGGGGTAGAGGCTTAGTTTCTACAATATCCATACCTACTATATGTGCTTTGGCTACAGCTTTCAAAATTTCTAACAATTGCGTCCAATTAAGACCTCCGGGCTCAGGAGTTCCCACTCCTGGTGCAATAGAGGGATCCATAACATCCACATCCATTGAAATATAAACAGGTCCCTTCTTGATAAAGCTTTTTATCTTTTGAAGAGCCCTTTTAAAATCAGTATGTAAGTCCTTAGCAAAGACTATCTCCAAACCCTCTTTTTTAGCCTCTTCATATTCTTCTTCCGAAAGAGCTCTTATCCCCACACTTAGTAGAGAGTGCCCCTGATCATACACATGCCTCATAACCGTTGCATGATTTAAATTGCTCCCCAAATACTCCTTTCTAAAATCAAGATGGGCATCTAAATGTAACACCTTAAGAGTGGGACAGTGTTTTTTAAATGCCCTAATAGCACCAAGTGTTATAGTATGTTCTCCCCCAAGAAGTATGGGAAGATAGCCAGATGTTATGGCTAAATCTGTCTTTTTCTCAACCTCTAAAAGTGCCTTTTCTATATCTAAGGGATATTCCTCAACAGGATAGGTAACAAAACCTAATTCTTTATGGGGTGAAAGCTTTGTTTCTTCATCAAAGAACTCTAAATAGGGACTAACTTTGAGGATTTCAATTGGAGCTTGAGCTGTTCCCTTGAGCCAAGTTGTGCTTTGTTCATAGGGAATAGGTATGAGGGCTACCCGAGCATTAGGATGATCAGGTAGCCCCAAAAAGGAAAGCTTCATTGTTAAAGGAGAAGGTTTCTTCTCTCAAAACGCATATAATTTTCTACCGCCCTAATAGAGCGGGGAAATTCTAAGCCTCTGTCAAGAAGTCTAATTTCACTCTTTTGGATTTCAAACATTTCTGTAATATCCTGAATGGCTTTATCTACATTAAAGGGTTTGCAAGAAAAGATATCTATACTGAGATAGCGTTTTTCGGGAAAAGTGTGAATGCTTATGTGGCTCTCTGCAATAATCACGAAGCCAGAAATTCCCCAATCCGCCGGATCTGGAGCAAAATACTTAAATACATACGGGGGCATAATTTTAGTCATCTCTATGTCTTCAGGATATTTATTCAAAAAATTAAAAATAAAATCAAGATCCGTGAGTTTTTCATAATTGGCTCCATATCCATCAATAATAAGATGCTGACCAAAACCGTATTCCATTTTTTCAAGGTTTTTCATCTTTCCCCACCCCCTAAACGATTCGTCCCCCTGGGACGGGGTATAACATATATCATAAATTTTATTTGTCAAGAGCTTCGAAAATAGTTGAAATTCCCTTTTGCTCCTAAGTTAATCAAATTTTATTCAAATCTGCCCCTACCCTACAAAAAAATTAACTTCTCCTCTTATCCAGATGCCCTATCTTAAATATTTTATAGTTTAAAAATTCTCCTTTCGCTATAGCCTAAAAAACCTTCTTGGAGTTCCACTATGCCCCTCCTCTTTAAAAGCCCACCTCCTTTTAAAAGGGATTACTTATTATCCTTTCAAATATAAGGATAGTCCTAAAAGATAAGCCTTAAGGAGAATGGGCTTTGCTGAGAGATAACATTTGAATTTGAGATAGATCCTTTGTTCAGAGATTTCCTATTTTTTCGTAAGCCACAAGAGAATCATTAGATACTTCTGCTTCGTAAGGAGATGGATAATGCAGTGTCTCAAAAAAGGAGCGCAATCTAATACGTAAGAATACTTAGAAGGGCCCTTCCCAACTTAGGATAAGGGGGTATTTGAAATAGTTACATAAAGTGTTCAGAAGTTAGAACATTTTCCAACCTAAAATAACTTAACCATAACTGAGACACAATCATGAGAAACTTGAAGTTATTTTGCTATATAAAGATCTTGACAAAGGGAGATTTTTATAGGAATATTAGGAAGATATTTGTAAGATATTCTTATAAAATCCTATTTGAAAATTCACGGGAGAAAAAAGTTATGATTTTTAATAAAAAAATTAAGCCAGCTAATAGGACACTTAATGTTGAGTATGCCATTAGAGATATCGTAGAAACCTCTAAAAAAGCCCTTCACTCGGGAAAAGAGCTTATTTATCTGAATATTGGAGATCCGGTAAAATATGGGTTTACCACTCCGGAGCCTCTCATTGAAGCAGCTTACAAAGCTATGCGGCAAAACCAAAATTCCTACTCTGACTCCATAGGAGTTGAAGAGGCAATTTCCGCAATCAGGCACTATGCTCTAAAAAAAGGAATTAAGCCTGTAGATATCTTTATAACTCAGGGAGCAAGTGAGGCAATAGAATTTGCTATCGCCTCTCTACTTGACCCTGGAGAAAATATCCTCCTTCCCTGTCCCTGTTATCCCCTTTATCAGGCTATTGTATCCAAATTAGGAATTGAACCAAGATTTTACTATCTGGATGAACAAAAAAATTGGGAACCCGATATTACAAGTATTGAAAAAGCTATTGATGAAAAAACCAAAGCTATAGTTATAATAAACCCCAATAATCCCACAGGCTCCATTTATAGTAGAAGAGTTCTACAAGAAATTGTGGAACTTGCTATGAGGCATCAGTTAGTAATTCTCTCCGATGAAATTTATGACCAATTTATATTAGAGGAAGACTTAGAGCATGTCTCTATAGGGTCTTTGACTCAAGATGTGCCAGTAATTACCTTCAATGGTTTATCAAAGTGTTATTTTGCTCCAGGGTGGAGGATTGGCTGGGGAATAGTTTCTGGCCCAGAAGAACTCTTAGAAGATTTAATAGAGGCCATCCATAAACTTGCAAGGGCAAGACTTTGTGCTCCTCACCCTCTTCAGTATGCTATACCTGTTGCCCTGAACAACACCAATCAATATTTAAAAGAGGTGCTTCCTTTGCTTAAGAGAAGAAGAGACTTGGTGGTTCAGGGATTAAACGACATTCCGGCTATCTCCTGTATTAAGCCTCAAGGTGCCTTTTATGCCTTTCCCAGATTTGATATCCCTGGGTTAAGTGATCTTGAATTTGTGAAGAGATTAATCATGGAAGAGGGAGTAGTAGTTGTGCATGGGAGTGGCTTTGGCCAAAAACCAGGAACCAATCATTTTAGGATCATCTTCTTACCAGAGGAATCCATACTAGAAGAGGCCCTACATCGAATAGAGAGGTTTGTAAAAAGAACCCTTTCTTAAAATGAGAATTCCCTCAGTTCATGAGTTAAAGGAACATCTGGCCAAACTTTATCCTCATATGCCTTTTTCGTATTTTACTATTCCTGCAAGGAAGGTAGCTCAAATCCTAAGAGAAGCTAAACAAAAAGGAGAATTTGAAGTTTTTACAGATACCAATATTGAGAATTTACTTAAAAAAGCCTTTGAAGATTATACCAAGCCATCTCTTAGAAGAGTAATAAACGGCACGGGAGTCATCGTTCACACTAATCTTGGAAGGGCCCCTCTTGCCAAAGAGGTCATTTCTCAACTTACAGAGATTGCCCTCAGATATTCAAATTTAGAGTTTGACCTGTTAACGGGAAAAAGGGGTAGTAGATACTCCCATGTGGAGGAACTCCTTGTGGAACTTACCGGTTCAGAGGGGGCTTTGGTGGTTAATAACAATGCAGGCGCGGTGCTAATTGCTCTAAATACCCTTGCCCGAGGTCGAGAGGTTGTAGTATCTCGGGGAGAATTAGTGGAAATTGGGGGGTCCTTTCGCATACCAGAGGTCATGAGTTGGGCTGGGTGTATTCTAAAAGAAGTGGGAACAACTAATAAAACTCATCTTTCTGACTATGAAAAAACAATTAACGAAAACACTGCACTTCTATTAAAAGTTCACAAGAGCAATTATGCCATTGTGGGTTTTACTGAAGAGGTCAGCATTGAAGAGTTGGTAGCCCTTGGGAAGAGAAAGGGAATTCCAGTTATGGAAGATCTGGGAAGTGGTTCTCTTATAGACTTTTCTAAATATGGTCTTGCTAAGGAACCTACGGTGCAGGAAAGTCTTCAGGCTGGAGTTGATGTAGTTACCTTCTCTGGTGATAAACTTTTAGGGGGGCCACAGGCTGGAATCATCTTGGGAAAGAAGGAATTCCTTGAAAAAATCAAAAAAAACCCTCTTAATAGGGCACTCAGAATAGATAAGCTCACTTTAGCTGCCTTGGAGGCTACTTTAATGCTATACCGAGATGAAAGTTTGGCAGTCCAGGCAATACCAGTGCTGCGAATGATGCTAACTCCACCTTCAAAGGTAAAGAAAAGAGCTCAAAAACTCCTGAAACTACTAAGAAACATAAGCTCTAAGCTGAAGGTGACCCTCATTAAAACTACGGCCAAAACAGGAGGCGGATCCCTACCCCTTTTGGATATTCCATCCTACGGGGTGGCCATCAAAATCGAGGGAATTCCCTCTCAGAAACTTATAGAAAAATTGCGTCAAGGAGACCCAGCTATAATCGGAATTATAATGGAAGATTTCTTGGTACTGGATGTGCGCTGTCTCTTTGATGAAGATCTCTTAGAAATTAAAAAAGCCTTCTTAAATCTCAAAAATGAGCTTAACCTCTCCACCTAAAGCAGAAAAACTTCTCCCCTTAGTAAGGACATATCTCTCTATAAACTTTAATCTCCTTTTTCCGGAGGATCTAAAACCCTTTTCGGAAAATACCTTAGAGATATTGTCAAAAAAAAACTCCCAAAGAGAGGCTTTACTCCTTTTGGAAAGATTTATTATCGAAAATTACACCAACGGGTTCTATAAAAAAGAACTTTTAGAGAGTCTTCTCTCCTTAGGTGAACCCATTGGAGGTTATCTTTTCACTTTTGAAGGAGAACCACCAAAGGATTTTTGTTTTTTTAATATAGATGAGGGGCTTTATTTTTATCCTCTACATTTTGGAGAGATAACCGCTTTGTATATAACTCTTTGGAAGAGAGGTCTTAGGTTTAATTCCTGCTATAAGCCATTATCTTTTCCTTTGGACGTTGAAACCTTAAAAAAAGATATCAAGCAGACCAAGGCCTTAGGTTTTAGTAGGTTAACTCCTCGGGCTCTCGGAGAGCTAAAGGATATCTGGGAACTTATGAGTTCCTCTGAAATTCACACCTGGATGGAAACCCTTAAAAATCAGGGGGTCTTTCTCCTTGTAGGTTCTGAACCTTTGAATAAACCTCCTTCTCTTAAGGATAGGGTCAAAATCTATAAGCAAAAGGGCTCCTATTACCTTGTAGAGGCTAAGAACGAGAAAATCCTTCAAAGGTATTTAGAAAGAACTTCCCAAACCTGGGGAGTCCTAAATTCAGCTAAACTTCAAGAAGAATTGTATGGAGAAATTCATCCCTTTGTGTTAGCCTATGCAAGCCTCAGTCACGCCCAAAGAGCCAATAAAAAAATCCACTTTCTTGATCCCTTCACCTTACATGTGCTTGCGGATCTGTATTATGAATGGGAAGATCTTGGAAAAGCCTTAGAACTTTATAAAAAAGCAAAACCCTATACTTTACAATCTTTAGAGCTAACTCTGAGCGAGGCATCAATATATTATGCCCTTGGAGAACTTAAAGAAGCAGAGAGAAGCCTAAAAAGTAAACTTTGCGGATGTTTAGAGGAAGATCCCAGAATTCACTATAACTTAGGTATCATCTATCTGGATCTCGGAGATAAAGAAAGAGGGGAATTTCATCTCTACAAAGCTTACCTGTTGAATAAAGAGGAACCCCTTTTTCGGAGGAAATTGATGGATTTTCTTTGGGAGGAAAATAGAATCCAAGAGATAGAAGCCATACTACAAGAGGTTTCCCTGCCCACAAGAGAGGATAAAATTTACTTAGGAAAATGTGCCTTTCTCAAAGGAGATTATGTGAAAGCCATGGAGCTTCTAAAAGAGATATTAACTTTGCAAGAACGCGATGGCTACTCTTTATTTTTTTTAGCGTGGCTTTATTTATACTTTGGTAAAGAGAGGGAAGCTTGCTCAGTTTTACTTAAAGAGGCTGAAAAAAACCTCTCTCCAGAAGCTTTTAATAAACTTAAAGAAGAGTTTGGGTTGCCTTCGTGAAATTAACCGTTCTCGGATCTGGAACTGGTTGGCTAACTCTTAGTAGAAGAGCCCCCTGTTATCTCGTTTCTATAGGAGATTTTCACTTATTATTAGACCTTGGGCCAGGAAGTCTATATCAATTGCTTAAAACTGGTCTTAGGTTAGAGGATATTTCTGCCATCTTTATTTCCCATTTTCATCCCGATCACATAACCGATATAATCCCCTTTTTCTTCGCTTCCCGATACCATCTGGGTTATCAGCGGAGAGATCCCGTCTATTTGATAGCTCATGAAAGTTTTAAAAATTTTTATCAAGGACTTCTGGAAGCCTTTGGCCACTGGGTTAAGCCTCCTGAGAATTTACTCCATCTGATACTTATTCCGACTCTCGATTTATACAGCCTTGAACTAAAACAGTTTAAATTTATCACCGCAGGAGTGAATCATAATCCAGAATCTTTAGCTATAAGACTTGAATACCAAGGGAAAAGTCTTATATATTCTGGTGATACTGGTTGGAGTGAAAATCTCGTTGAGCTTGCAAAGAGGGGGGATTTAGTAATTTTAGAGTGCTCTAATTCTAAAGATTACTATGTGCCAATTCACCTTGGGCCTAAGGAAATTAAAGAATTAGCGACAAAGGCCAACCCCAAGAAAATACTTTTAAGCCATTTTTATCCCCACAGTGAAAACCCTGAAATAGATCCTTTAAGAACTTCTTTTCAAGGTGAAATAATAATAGCGGAAGATCTTCAAACTATAGAAATTTAGGAGATTAAATATGGAAGGATTTGATCCCAAGCTTTTGCAAAAAATAAGAGAAAAGGTCCAAAGGGAGTTGGCTCAGAGGGAGAGAGAAACGATAGAGTTTTGGTATGCTGAACTACAAAAGCTCTATCAAAAACAGCATAAAACCTTAGAGGAGCTTAAGAGTGATCTAAGACTTTATCTTGATAAGATGAAAAACCGTTTAGAAGTTCTCAAGACAAAGGGCTATTAGGAGGCTCAATGTATTACTTTAGCACTCGCAGTAAGAATTTTAAATTTACCTTTACCGAAACAGTCTTTGAGGGATTAGCACCTGATGGTGGACTAATCATACCAGAGACTATTCCTGTGCTTTCTTCGGAGGTTATAAAAAGTTGGAGCAAATTAGACTATGTCAATCTTGCTTGGGAGATAATTAAACTCTATGCCCCAGAGCTTCACCCTGATGATTTAAAGAAAATACTTGAAAAAAGTTATCAAGTTTTTAGACATAAAGAAATCGCTCCTGTAGTTAAAGTGGGCGACATCTATATCTTGGAGCTATTTCACGGTCCTACCTTCGCTTTTAAGGATATTGCCCTTCAATTTTTAGGAAATCTTTTTGAATATCTTTTAACAAACACAGGAGAAAAAATAAATATTTTGGGAGCTACATCAGGTGATACAGGAGCATCAGCAATTCATGCGGTAAAGAGTAAGGAAAATATAGCTATATTCATATTGTATCCCCATAACAGAGTATCTTCCATACAAGCTTTGATGATGACTACCGTTCTTGATCCAAATGTTCATAACTTAGCTATTGAAGGTTCCTTTGATGATTGTCAGAGGATTGTAAAGGAACTCTTTATGGATCATACTTTCAAGAAGACCTACAAACTTACTGCTGTAAACTCTATTAATTTTGCTCGTATATTAGCCCAAATTGTCTATTATATATATACTTATTTCAGGGTGAGTGAACTTGAGAAAAAAAGAGAGGTCCGATTTTCAGTACCTACAGGAAATTTTGGGGACATCTTTGCGGGCTTTATAGCTAAAAGAATGCTGGGCACAGGTATTGAAAGATTAATTCTGGCCACTAATGAAAATGACATATTAGCACGCTTTGTTAACAAAGGCGATTATTCTGTAGGACGAGTCATTCCAACCATTTCTCCTGCCATGGATATTCAAGTAGCCAGCAACTTCGAAAGATATCTCTATTATCTATTAGGAGAGGACTCCGAGAAAACTGCAAAAGCCATGCAAGAGTTTCAAGAAAAAAAGAGACTGTCCTTTTCTGAAGAGGAAGTCAAAATTGTTCAGAGGGACTTTCTTGCCCGTGCGGTTAGCCAGAGAGAGACCTTGGAAACTATCAGAGATTTCTATGAAAAAACTGGCTACATATTAGATCCCCATACAGCGGTAGGAGTTAAGGCAGGCCTCACCTTTAAAGAAAAGAATATTCCCTTAATATGTCTTGCCACCGCTCATCCAGCCAAATTTCCTGAAACAGTATCTCAAGCCCTTGGAAGATCCTTTACCTTGCCTCCAGAGATTGAATCCCTAACGAGGAAACCCCAAAGATACGAAGTCTTAGAAGCGGACTCAAATGAGGTGAGAGCCTACATACAGCAAAGGGCATTAATTTAGATCTAATATTTCTTGACAATATTTATCCCAAGAGTTAATTTTATCAGGAAGGAGGGTGTTATGCTAAGATGGAAAAAATTGAAGAATAGTTATCCCCTTGTAGAGCGAGCGGAACCTGAACTTTACAAGGAGTTATTTCCCTATATAGAACCACCACAAGTTTATTTTGACGGAAAATACATACCTCCTCAACTACCAGAGAAAATATTTATAACTGATACTACTTTTCGCGATGGACAACAGGCTCGAACACCCTATACACCTCAGCAAATAGAAACCCTTTATCAACTCCTACATCGTCTCAGTGGCCCCAAGGGAATAATCAGAAAAACAGAGTTTTTTTTATATACACCTAAGGATAGAGAGGCTTTGGAGAGATGTTTAGCCCTTAATTATACTTATCCTGAGATCACCGGTTGGATAAGAGCCAACAAGGAAGATGTAAAACTGGTTAAAGATATGGAGCTTAAGGAAACAGGTATACTTACTTCCTGTTCCGATTATCACATTTATCTGAAGCTTAAAAAAACCCGAAAGCAGGCCTTAGAGGATTATTTGACCGTGGTCAAAGAAGCCCTATCTTATGGCATACGCCCAAGGTGCCACTTCGAAGATATCACTCGAGCGGATATTTATGGTTTTGTAATTCCTTTTGCGCAAGAATTAATGAAATTAAGGGAAGAAAGTGGAATTGATATTATAATTAGGCTTTGTGATACGCTAGGTGTAGCAGTGCCCTATCCTGAAGCAGTTTTACCTATTAGTGTGCCCAAATTAGTGAGAGCATTAATAGAGGAGGCTGGAGTTCCAGGGGAGCTCTTAGAGTGGCATGGCCATAACGACTACTATAGGGCAGTGATAAATGCCACTTATGCTTGGTTATATGGTTGTGCCTATGTGAATACTTCTTTACTTGGTATTGGAGAAAGAACGGGCAATACTCCCTTGGAAGCTATGGTTTTCGAATACATTTCCCTCAAGGGAAGTGCCGATGGTATGGACACAACAATTATAACTGAGATAGCTGATTATTACAGAGAGGTTCTGCATGAAAAAATTCCTTCTCGTCAACCCTTTGTAGGTGATGATTTCAACGCTACCAGAGCTGGAATCCACATCGATGGCTTGATAAAAAACGAAGAAATTTATAATTCCTTTGATTCTAAGAGAATTCTAAAAAGGCCTATCCAAATTGTTATTACTGATAAAAGTGGCACAGCAGGAGTTGCCTACTGGATCAATACCCATTTTCATCTAACAGGAGATAAAGCCATTGACAAGAGACATCCTGGAGTGGTTAAAATTTACAAAAAAATTTTAGAATTATATGAAAAGGGTAGAGTAACCTCAATCTCAAATGAAGAGATGCTGGCGCTTACTCGGAAATATCTTCCTGAACTTTTTGAGTCAGAATTGGATCATCTGAGAAATTTTGCAGCACGACTACTCACCCAATTTATTGAAGATTTAGTCTTAGATGATGAAATAAGAAGTCTTGACGTAGATAAGGCCAAACCTATTTTAAAGCGCTTTCTCGCCGAGCATCCCTACGTGCAATTCATTTATATCGTGGATGTTGAAGGAAAACCCCTCCTTGGACTTACTGACGATTTAGAGTATAAAAGGAAATTTGAGGAACTTTTAGCAAGTTCTACCTTTGAAACCAGAGATTGGTTTTTAAACCCCCTTAAAAAGGGAAAACCCTATGTATCTCCCTTTTATACTTCTAAAATTACAGATAAGCTCTGTATTACAGTCTCTGCTCCTATAAGAAACCAGGAAGACGAAATTCTTGGTATCTTAGGTATGGATATTCGCTTTGAGGACTTAGTAAAAATGGAAAGTCAAGATGTCCTTTAAACAATCATTATCCAAGCAGTTATTATTTCTGTGTTTTCTTTTAAGCAATGTAGTCTTTGCTCAAACGGAACCTACCATCATCACCGTTACTCCTCAGGCTTATACCAAAACCGTAGTTCGGATTCCAAACTTGGAGGGAGACCCTAAGGGTGAAATTTCAAGTCTGATAAGAAATGTATTGAACTTACATTTATTTTGTGTGGCTTTAGAGGAGCCACCTTTGCCGGGGTTCAAAAGTAAAGAATACTATTTAAAGGGTAAAGTGGAGAGGAGGGATGGGAAATATAGTCTAACAGGAGAATTATTAGATACACTCGAAAATAGGGCTCTTAAAAAGTATAAGATAGAGGCAACCTCTGCGGAATTACTTGCCTATGGTATTGTTGATCAGATTATTAGGGATATCTCTCCCTATCAGGGAGTTAGTGCTACTCGTATAACTTTTGTCAAAAGAGACACTGCTGGTGATCATCTTTTTATTATGGATTTTTCAAAGAAAAATCTTCGAAAACTGCGTTCCTCAGAGCTAATTCTCTTTCCGAAGTTCTCACCGAGTAGCAAAAAGATTGCTTATATAGCCTTTGATGGAAAGGACTACTACTTAGAAATCCTTACCCTATCTACTAATGAAGTAAAAAAATTTAAGATTGCAGGGCTTAGTTCAGCCCCCATATGGTTACCTAACGAGAGAGAACTTATACTCACCTTGGGTAGAGAGGGAGAAATTCATATCTATCTCTTCAATTTAGAGAGAGAAGAACTTAAAGCGTTAACAAGTGGAAAAGGGGTCCATCAAGCAGGAAGTATAAGCGCAGATGGAAAATGGATTGCTTTTGTAGGAGACAGAAGCGGTAAACCCCAGATTTATCTTTTACATATAGAAACTAAAAGGATTAATCGTATATCCTTTGAAGGTTCCTATAATACTTCGCCTCGCTTTCTACCCAAGGGCAATCTCATTTATCTATCTCAAAGAGCAGGAAAGAATGAATTGATTCTCTATAACCTTCAAACTGGTGAAAAGAAAAGACTAAGTCTTCCCTACTCTTTGAATGATCCTGCTCCCTCTCCTACTGGAGACTATCTAATATTTGCTGGTAAGGGTCAGGGAAGTAAGGGCTTATATCTTCTTCACCTAGACTCCCTAATAGTGCATAATTATCTCCCCTTTGGTTCTGTTTATTTTCCAGACTGGGGGAAGATCTTCTAATTTGAACTATGAAAATTTCACTAACCGAGAGAGTAAAGGAGTATATCTTTCAGAGGGATAGACTTTTTAATTTTTTATCCGCAGAGATTAATGCTTATGGAGAAGGCTATGCGGAAGTATCCATGGAGGTAAAAGAATATCACTTAAATGCGGCAGGGGTGTGTCATGGAGGCGTTCTCTTTACCTTGGCGGACTTAGCCTTTGCTCTCGCCTCTAACTCTTATGGAACCTTAGCTCTCGGCATAAAAGCCTCAATCACTTATCTTAAATCTGCTAAACTTGGTGATAAACTCATAGCCAGGGCTGAAGAGTATAGTAAGGGAAAAACTTTGGCCACCTATCACATACATATTTTTAAAGAAGATACCAAAGAGAAAGTTGCCTTCTTTGAGGGCACAGTTTATTGTTTTGATAAACCTGTATTAACAGATTAGGGGGTGAGGATATGCCTATAGTTAAAATAGGCCTTTTTGCAGGAAGAGATAGGGAAACAAAAAAGAAGATAGCTCAGGAAATTACCGCATGCCTTGTTAAAAATCTTCAGATACCTCCTAACGCGGTAATTATTATCTTTGAAGACATTGAAAAATATAATTTTGCGCAGGGAGGTCAAACTGCGGAGGAGAGCTCATAAAAATCTTGCCCCAAAGTATCAATTCCTACAATAGCAGGAAAATCCTTTACTTGTATTCTAAAGAGGGCCTCTGGACCCAGGTCCTGCCAAGCAATAATTTCTACTTTTTTTACAAATTGAGAAAGGTAAGCACCAGCTCCACCAAAGGTAATAAGATATATTGCCTGATACTTACGATGTAAATCTCTAATTGACAAGGATCTTTTTCCTTTACCCATAGTGGCTATTATTCCATGCTTTAGGAATTCCTCTAGATATTCATCCATTCTCTTTGCAGTGGTAGGACCACAGGAACCGATGATCTTTCCTGGGGGGGCAGGAGTTGGGCCTACATAGTAAATAAGTTGGTTTTTCAAGTCGAGGTGGAAACACCCCTCTTGTATACTCTTTAGGATTTTCCTGTGAGTGGCATCTCTGGCACAGAGTATCCAACCATCAATATTTATCAAATCTCCTGCTCTAAGATCACTAATTAAGCTACGGTCTTCAAGGGGAAAAAGGAGTCTCCTTTTTGCCATCAAAAGCCCTTTCACCTATCCACCTCAAAAGCACTTTAAAGTTACGCTCTCCGCATACTTTTCCTTTTCCTGATTATTCATGGTTTTAGTCAGATCACCTAATTTTACGTTCCTAAGAATACATTCAATATAGTGAGCTAATTTCTTCCAAATTGGATAGGCAACGCACTCGTCTACCTCATCACACCCCTCCGACGGATCTATACAAGAAGCAATACATATAGGGCCTTCTAAGGGTTCCAGTATGTCATAGAGACTAATCTCCTCCGGAGGCTTTCTTAGCACATAACCTCCTCCAGGACCCCGTGATGATCTAATTAAGCGAGCCTGTCTTAAGCGATTTAAAATTTGAGCCAAATAAACACGAGAAATTTTCTGTTTTTCAGAGATCTCATCCAGAGTAACCCCCTCCGGATAGGCTTTCGCTATCTCATACATTGCCCTAACTGCATATCTACCCTTAGTGGAAAGTCTAAACATCTTTTCCCTCCTTTAAAAATATTTTTATATATTTTTATTTTCCATAAAGATAATAAAATTTACGAAAATATCAAGAGTCCCTTTTTTAAAAAGTTAAAAAACCTCTTGACTTTTTTGTCACTTTAGGTTATATAATTTTTTTAAATACCGAAAAAAAACAAAAATGAAGGATATTAGCAAAAAAAATATATTTAAAATTGTTTTCTTCATTTTTATATTGACTTTTATTTGTTTTAGTAATTATACATGGGCTTCGTCTCCAAAATCCAAAAAAACCAAAAAATATACCACTACCCAGCATTACACAAAACATAAAAAGAAAAAGAAACCTCTCAAGCAGGTTTCATCTCTAAATAAGAGAGATTTTCCATCCTCTCGCCAAGCTCCAAAAGCCACCTCTTTAGAAACCACAACTTTGGCTAACCAATTTTCCAGAGATCACACTGTTCATGTAGTAGCCAAGGGAGAAAATCTTTTTCGAATAGCTAAGAAATACAATGTCTCCTTAGAGGAAATTCGAGCCCTAAATAGAGTTTCAGAAAAAAATCTTAAAATCGGAATGGAACTCCTAATTCCAGTTAAAACTTCCAAGGATTTCAGAGAAAGAAGTGAAGAGCTAAGATATGGATATGAAGTTGCCCCTTCTTTAAATTATAAATATCACACAGTTCAGCCGGGGGAGACCTTATACCGGATCTCTCTTAGATACAATGTGCCAATAGAAGAAATCCAAAAACTCAATGGTTTAGAGGGCAATCTCATAGCGGTAGGCCAAAAACTAAAGATACCTGTTCGTAACTCAAATGAGGAAACTACCTTTGTTTTGGAGAGCCCTGGGAAGGAGTTAAAAACAAGGGAAGATAGTCTTCCTACAAAATTTGAAAAAAATATTCTTGCCAAAAATAGAATTCTCACTCAGGCTATGCTTAGTGAAGAGGATGAGTTGGCTTTGAAGAGAAAGTTCATAGAAATATCAACTGCCTATGCGGACTCCCGTTACAGGTTAGGTGGAGTTGGAAATGGCTATTTGGATTGTTCTGCCTTTGTCAAATATGTCTTTGAAGAGATAGGCATCAAATTACCACGCAGTTCTGCTCAACAATTCCAAGTGGGTGTTGCAGTTGAGGAAAATGAGCTTATCCCTGGAGACCTGGTCTTTTTCCGAACTAGAGGGAAGAGTATCTCCCATGTAGGTATTTATATTGGTGACAACAGGTTCATACATATCTCCTCTTCCAGAAAAAGGATTAGTATTGACTCCTTGGAAGATCCCTATTTTAAAAAGAGATATGCAGGAGCAAAAAGAGTTTTGAATGGTGAGGTCTTAGATTATTTTCATGATTACCTCCAAAGAAATAAAGGAGCTTTACCAAGGGAGTATTCTATTGAGAAAAAAAGTTAAACCTTCACCATTTTTTTGAATTTATCCCAACCTATTCTTTCAATTATAGTGCCAAGTCTTTCCCCTTTTTGATTAAAATTTTTGTAAATCTTGAGTACTGCCTTTAATATTTTTATTGTTTCTTCAGGAGTAGCATGTCCTAAAAAGGTTGCCAAACGGGGATGCCTTCCCAACTTCCCTCCTAAGTATACTTTATAGCCTCTAAATGTCTCCTTAATAGCTCCTTTAGGACAGATTTTCAGACAATGTCCACATCCCACACAGATTTCTTCCTTAATAATGGGCCCATAATCAGTTAATGTTATAGCAGCTTCCTCACACACTTCCTCACAGGCCCCACAGAAGGTGCAAGCCTTAGGATCAACCTCTAAAAGAACAACTCCGTGAAGACAAAAATCGGTAATTTGAATTTGGGAACAGGCATTGGGACACTCCGCTAAACCTACCTTGAACTTGTGATGGGCTTTAAGCGGGCCTTTTACTTTATCTTTTAAAAAATTTATTATACCCTCCACCTCAAGAATCTCCTCAAGTTTCTTTAACAACTCCTGAGAACTAGTTAGAGCATGGGGACAACCATCCATACCAAAACAACCAAAGACCTCGTAACCCCTTTCTGCCTGTGACATTTTATCAACAAGAACTTGTTTGGCCTCTAAAAGGTCAGCTAATGTTACCTTTTCTATACCTTTTGAAGAGAGATACCTTTCTACTTCCTTTTTTACCTTACCTCTGACAAAAAAGGGAACCCTCTTTAGATAATCTTCCGCTTCTCTCTCCCAGTCCATTACCTTAAATCACCTCCATGTTTAAAAGCTCACCCCTTACGCCAATGGTATAAGTTTTCAAAGGGATTTCCCTTTGAGCAAGCTTCATGGCCTCTTTTAAGATATAAATAAGGCCTCTACAACAGGGCACCTCCATAATGGCTACTTCAAGCCCTTCAAGGGGGACTTTTTCCAGGATTTCTTTAAATTTTTCTATATAAAGCTCTACTGGATCTAATTTGGGACATCCAATTAGTATTTTATGCCCTGGTAAAAGCTTTGTATGTAAGTTAGGATAGGCAACTGGCACACAGTCAGCACAAACTAATAGTTTTGCTCCTTTGAGAAAGGGGGCAGAAGCTGGAACAAGTCTTATTTTCACCGGCCAATGAGTAAGGGCAGAGCTAAGTTCCAAAGATTGGGCGTTAGACATATCTTTCATTAACAATTCTCTTAATTCCATTGAAGGACATCCGCAGGGAAGAGGCTCTGCTTCTTTTTCTACTTTCATAGAATCTTTAAACTTTTTCAAATGCTCTGCCACAGCCTCTTCATCAAACTCTTCTGCTTCCCTTTCCACTATCTTTAAGGCCCCAGTGGGGCACTCCCCAATACATGCTCCTAATCCATCACATAAAAATTCTCCAAGGAGCTTTGCTTTCCCATTTACAATAGCCAAAGCTCCCTCCTGACAAGCTAAAACACACTGCCCACAGCCATTACAAAGCTCTTCGTCAATCTCAATTATCTTTCTTAATACCTTAGCCATTTTTAAAACCCTCCCTCTCTATTAAGTAGTCTTTTAATTTTTCTGGGGTTAAACCTAAAGGAATATCCTTTAACTCCCTCTTTAACTCCTCCCATAAAACCTCTGGTATTCCACACTGCTCACAAAGTTCTCTTTGCTTCTCCTCTGTCAAAAAATAAAAGAGAAATATTAAAAGAGCCCTTCCTAAGGAGGCCTGTTTCTTCTTTAGAAACTCCTCCATGGAATACGATTTACTTTCAATTTCACAGTATAAATCCTTAGGGAGCATTCCTTTTAAATAAGCAAGTATCCGCCCTTTAAAGAGAGGCATCTTTGCCTTAATAAGTTCAGGAGGTAGTTCTCCCAAACAAGCCTCCGCATACTTGCAATAAACCGCACACCCAAAATCCATTTTAGGATTTGGAACAGGTTTTTTACAAGAAGGGCACTTTCTTATGGTATCATCCTTAAAAAATTCTATGCTCTCTTTACAATAGGGACAAGAAACCTCAAAAACTACATCTTCTTTCCAATATCTCCAATCTTGACCTGGACACTTCATTTTTTTCTCCAATTTTAAAAGTTAATCTAATTTTTGTAAAAAACCTTGACTTAAATCAAGAAACTGAAAATATTCCTTTCTAAATAAGCTTTTGTGCTCTTGTGCTAAAGAGGCGCACATTAATTCCATGGTTAAAAATGATATCCGTAGAAAAATCTTCCCCTAGAAAAGGGAAACAATTTAAATCAGTCAAATACGCTATGACTTTTTCAATCCCTAAACAATATATTTTCAATTGTTTATGGAAAGGTATGATTTTTATGGCAAAGTCAAAGGTATTTGAAAGGGGATCCCTTGAAGGGACCCTCTGAATTAATTTCCAGGAAAGTATGAGGTTTGCCCATGCTAAGGTACTCCTATACTAAGTCCAGGCAAGAAAAATTGACTGTTAGCTATAATTAGGAGTGGTGGTTCTGGTTCATTAGAAAGATGTAGAAAGATGGTAGTATAGATTCTAAAGGGATCTCAAACCTAATTTATCAAGGATTTTTACTTAGTAAGAGCCTTAAAGTGAAGCCTCTAAAAGCATTTGTTTACAGCTGAAAGAAATTATTAAGAGGCCAGGGATGGAAGGAGGAAGGCTTAGAAATAGCAGAGAGTGGAAACCCCGAATAGAGAAATAAGAGAGGTCTCAGTATTGATCGATACCCTACGAGATTTGAATTTGCCTATGCTTTTAGCCATTTATCGAGCAGGAGTAGGAGGGACTTTTGGAGAAAGTTTAAGGCGGAAGCTCCTTTTTGAGATAAGGGGTGTGCAGACAGATAATGGGAGTGAGTTTTTAGGGGAATTTGCGAAGGAGCTTAAGAAGGAGGGGAATGGGTATGTAGAGAGGTTTAACAGGACATTGGAGGAGGAGTTTATTGAGTATAGGGGGCTTATGAGGTATTTGATATGGTATAATACGGAGAGGGCACATAGTGGTCTTGAGAATGTATCGCCCTTGGAGTAGATTTGTTATAAATTTTACGAGAATTCCCCTCAGTCTAAAATCATATGGTCTCATACACTACTCTTGATGACTCTGGATATTGTCATTATATCGGCGAAAGATGCGTTAAAAAACTTCTTGGCACGTGCGTTCAAAAGACTAAAGTATTTTGCTGTTTCAATAGTAAACTTGCTAGAATCATCCATCAACAGGGACGACCTCAGTTAACTACCTTTGGTCCGAACGGAGGGTGGGGAAGTGCAAAAAGTCCTAATTGTAGAGGATTTACTGCTAAAGAGTTTCAGTCTCTTGATTTTGGTAGAATAGATTTTTCTGAATATATTGAAGATATCCAAAGAAACCTAAGACAAAATGTTGCTCCTCAACTACAACAAAGATTTCAAGATACGATGAACTTTATGATGTAAAATAAAAACCTCCCCTTGCGTCGAACTAAAGTCAACGCAAAGGGAGAACGTAGCTCTTTAAAGTTTTAAGGTAGTCTGGGATAGTTTGGATTAAAGAACTCTTTTCCAATCCAGTTCACAAACAACTTCGTTAGTGAAAAGAAAAACGGGCTAAAATTACAAGGTCGTAAGGACTTTTTTAGGTCTTCCGAAGGTTTACCTAGTCCTCCTGCTAATTTTAAGCCGTCTGCTTTACTAACTACGATCTCTGCACCTACTTTATACAAGAATTCAACTTTTTCAGGTTCTCCGTTAGGAGTATAAAACGCTTGATAGCAAACTGTTTCCTTAGGAATTTTAGCGGGATTTAACGTAATAGTTACACTAAATACATTTTTTTCGTGCACTTGTGCTATTCCTATAGGAAAAATGCTTTTTATGAAGTTTATTCTTTCCACTTCGGGAGTAAAAGTTTTTTCAAGGTTAAAGAGTGGACATTCTAATACATTGTTTTCAAAGAGAATGCACATAGGTTTTGTAGGTTTTTTTCTAAACTTTTTCAGTCTGTCTAAGAATCTGTCTATGGTTATTCTGGTAATGCCTTCAAAATAGGGTTCATACTGAACTAATAGAATTTTGTTAGGAAATTTGTAGCTTAGTAAGGCTACGGCAAAATAGTTAAAATATATTGACGGAGAGGGATTTACGGGTTTGACGTGAGCTAGACCTCTACTTTCGTCGTATATACATTTTACCTGTTCTTTAAAGGTCTTATAGTTTGAACACGTTGGGTAGTGTTTTATGAGTAAAGGTAAAGTGTCCTTCGTTAATAATTCGTCTTTTTCTCTAGCCATTACGAGTATGGTCAGTTTGTCACTTGGCAACTTATTAAATCCTTTAAAATCAATCAAAATCTGGGGAAAAATTCTTCCTAAACATATATAGGTAGCATCATACAAAAAGAAAGCAAAGTCAAGAAAGTTTCGTTCGTCTTCCGTAAGCATGGTAAGGTCCTTTTCAAATAGTGGAAGAGCTTTACGTAGTATTTCTCTGCAAAATTCAACTTCTTCTACGTTAGATGCGTTGCTTTGAAAATTAGATAAAGGAAATGGTTCTACCCCGTAAACTTTGGAACCTATTGATAATAAAATAAAAAGCCCAAAACTTAACAAGCTTAGTTTAAGTTTTTTACTCCTGAAAAATTTTAAAAGCATAAGCACCTCCTTAATTTTGTTTTTTTTCTTTTTTTTTTGAGGTAAAGACCTCATTTATCTTTAAAAAATTTTTGATAGCCTTTGCAGTTTCTTAAAGTTAAAAATCTAATAAAAGTTGGTATGAATGGGATGCCCCCAAATTTTGGACAACTAAAATGTTAGGGTCTGTTTTTCGGCCCCCCTTCTTGGACACCTCTATTGTTAACCTCATCCCTGTCCTCACTCCTTAACCTCCAAATATCCTCAGGCACTACATATCCCAATGAAGAGTGTACCCTATCCCTATTATACCTCTCTATCCATCCATTTATCCTCATCCTCGCAGATACTATATCCTCAAATACCTCCCTATCCAAACATTCCCTCCTCAATACCCTGTGGAAACTCTCTATGTGCCCATTGTTATAAGGTTGTCCAGCTGGTATTACCTCCTCCTCTATTCCCCACCTCTCAATCACTCTACGAAAGACTTTAGATTTAAATTCAGGACCCTCATCCCTCCTTATCACCCTCAGAACTCCATATTCCCTAAATATCCACTCTAAGTGCTCCGCTACATCCTTCCCACTCAAACTAAAATTAACCAATGCCGGAAATACATACCTCGAATAAGCATCTATCACGTTGAATACCCTGAATCTTCTCCCATTCTCAAGACTATCATGAATAAAGTCTACCGCATATAGCTCCCCCTTGCAACTACCCATTACTCCTCTAAATCCCTTACTCTTACCCCTATTCTGTCTTCTTCTCTTGAAAAACACACATCTGTTGAATCCCTCTTCCCTCCATAACCTTAATACCTTCTTATGATTTACCCTGTAGCCCCTAGCCCTTAATAAAAAGGTTACTTTCTTATACCCATAAAAGGGATATCTCAAAGCTAAAGCTCTTATCTCTTCTCCTATTTCTCTATCTTTTGATCTTATTTCCCTTTGTTTTTGGTAATAGAAAGTTGAAGGAGGAATAGACCATCTCTCAAGTAAATAACTCAGGGAGAGGGTCTTGGGATAGGAGAGTTTTTTGTTTGTATTTCAAGTTCTTTACATGCTGGCAATTTTTTGAGTCTTGAGTTTTCAGTTTCAAGAGCTTTTAATCTTTTAGCTTCTTCGGAGGATAGACCTTTGTATTTTTGTCTCCGCTTGTCAAGAGTTTGTTCAGAAGCTCCGTATAATATTTAGGTAGCAGCAAAGGAGTTATTCGGCAACTCAGCTTCAGAGAGGATACGGATGATTTGATCAATTGTAAATCTACTCTTTTTCATAATGCCCCTTTTATGGTATTAGGTATTAACCCTAACATTTAATTTGTCCATAAAAAAAGGGGCGATCCAACCCCCCACCCTCCTTTCTCTAACCGAGGGTGGTTCTGAAGTTTAGTGAAGAAATAGAAATTAAAAGTTCTTATTTGATAAAACTTAAAGAAGCTCTTAGGTAGATACTATCTGCATCAGGATCTCCTTCTGTGGTTACTCTTGTTTTTGAACTAATAATATTTAAGCCCTTTCTGAGTTCAATCTCCGCTAAACCTTGGGCATCTGTCTTTAGCTTTTCTTCATGAGAGGCTTGTAAGTAAATGGGCACATTAGCAAGGGGCTTACCTTTGTGAAGGACCTTTATCTTTAAAGTCTTTGACTTAAAGGGATTATTCAGAGGTATGATTTCCATTTCTGTATGGAGAGGTTCTGCAAAGGTTCTATGCCAGCCCTGCAAATACTTTGCAAATTTCATTGATCTTCCAGATTCTAAAATTTGAAATCCCTCCTTTAGAGCTTCTCTTTTTCCAATATTTTTCCATCCCTCGTTAGTCTTGACCCAGTATTTATTGTCAAAAGTTATATTTATAAGACCAATTCTTCCGGCTTTGTCTTCAAAGGAGACACTGCCATTGCCCTTTATTGGATTAATATTTAACCTATGCCCCTTTTTGTCAAAAAGGATCCACGATACTACTCTCTCAGGATCATAGGGGTCAGCTTTGTCCATGTGTCCATGAATTAGCAGAATTAAATCACCTCTTCTCTCTAACCACAAATCATGAGCCACGCTCATAGAAGTTAAGATTAAAAGAAAAAGGATGCTTAAAAAAGCAATAGACTTTGTCTTCATGGGGCACCTCCTCTCCTAAAACTTAAAAGCTATATTTAAATCCAAAATTAAGATCCCATTTAGGTCTTGGATCAATAACTACTATGTCATTAACCAAAAAGTATCCTTCAGATTTATACTTGTCTGGATGATAAATAACACCACCATAAAGGGTAATTTTGGGGGTTACGTATTGAATTTTTCCATAATATTTGGCAAAACTTCCTCTATTTATTGATCCCGCTAAATTGAGGGGTGTTTTTCCATAGACCTGAGTATAAACATCTACAGTCAGTCTTTTGTTCTTATTGAGTTCCTTAGTCCATTCAAGTCCTGTATTAAAGTATGTTTTAGGTATGTTTACAACTTTACCTTTGTTTTGAGGGGGATGAACAATCTTTGCATCAACAAAGGCATAGTTAGCAAAAACAATAAAGTTTTCTGTAAAGTAAAACTTAATTTCCCCCTCATATCCCTTTCTCTCACTACGACCTATATTTTGGACCTCCGTTCCTATTCTTACAATCTCTCTTTCCATTTCAGTTTCATAATAGTTAAAATCTAAAGCTACTTTACCAAAGAGAAAGGCATTAATTCCCACATCCCATGTCTCCAATTTAGCAGGTTTTAAGTTAAAATTCTTATAAATCCTGTCTGCAGGAGATATCTCCTTCACATAAGGAGATCTAAACCCAGCACCGCGATTTGCATAAAGATTGAAACCTTTCAAAGGAGAAAAGACAATTCCAATCTTTGGGCTAAAAATCTCTGTATTGCCCGAGCCTGAATTTTGATGCAAGATTTTGTTCTTAACATCAAATACAAAACCATCATATCTCATCCCCGCTGAAAACTTCAAAAGTTCTATGGGCTTCCACTGTAATTGAGTAAATAATCCATAAGTTAACTCCTCTATGTCCCAGTTCTCAATCGTGCTGGTAATTTCTCTATGGATGGTATTATGCCGCCTGGCTATACCATCGTCGTATCTGCCATCTGTTCCTATGACAAAAGATAAATTCTTAGAAGGCAAATAGTTATATAATAAATTCCAACCATAAAAAGTCCTTCTATTATGCTCCCAGCGCTGAGGACTTGGCGGAAAAGTAGCAACTCGGTTAAAATCTTCATAGGCTAAATATAGGGTGCCATGAAAACCAGCTTCTCCCTTAGGAGCATAATTAATTACTCCATGTAGATATTCAGAATTTCCATCATCAGATCTATTCACCGCAACCTTTCTGCCTATTAATCCTTTCTTTAGATCCTCAACCGGAAGATACCCAGGAGCACCCCAATCACGTTTAACATAATTAACTCTGATTGATAACTCTCCTTTCCAGAACGGAAAAGTAAGCTTGTTAAAAAAATTATACCTTTCTAAATCGGAGTTGTCTCGATATCCATCCTTTTTGTAAACTTCATAAACTAAAAAAGGAGAAACATCGGATCTTTTAGTAGTTAAAGTAACTACACTCTGTAAAGCGCCAAAACTTCCAACTTCTGAGCGAACAGCAGAGGTTTTATCATATTTTTTAGTTATTATGTTAATTACACCACCTAAAGCAAAGTTTCCATAGAGAGCGGAAAAAGGGCCCTTTATGATTTCTATCCTCTCTATCATTTCTGGAACTAACCACGCAGCATCCGCAAGTCCGTGTAAGTGATTATGATGAGCCATGTTAAGGGGCATGCCATCTACAAAAACTGCATATCCATTCCAGAAACCCCTTGTCCCTAGTCTATCACCTACCTCTCCTTGTCCCATATAAATGGTTTTCATACCAGGAACTTTTCGAAAAATATCAGTATAGTGCCGGATAGGCATCTTTTCTATTTCCTCTTTAGTTATAACCTGAACCGAGGCTGGTAAAGCTTCAGAGCGAATAGAGACCTCGGACTTCTCTTTGACTATAGCTTCCCCAACCACTTCAACCTCAGGAATAATGGTCACTTTGGCCTCAGCCAAAGCACAAAATGTTAAAACCCCTAGCTTACTTAAAATAACTGCCTTTAATTTATCACTCATGGCCCACCTCCCTGGTGATATTTTTAATTTAAAATTAGCATAAAATTTTAAATTTAAAATTTAAATAGCAAGTTATTTTTTTCACATATAGTAAAATCCCACATAAAGTTTTATTATTAAAAAAGACTGATTTTGAAAGAAGCTTACCTGATCACAAGCCCCTTTCCAGGTGTATCAATCTATAACCTATGGAAGAAATTATTTTTATATAGCATCCATAAACAGTCCTCTTGCCTCTCTTTGCAAAACTGGTATCAGAATCATCCTTCGCTGAAGCTCTTTACATGCTCATCTATTCTTACATCTACCACCCTTCCACTTATCAACTCAAAACTCTTGCTCTTTTGTTTCTCATAGGCTCCTTAAAGTGTAAAGATTCTTTCAAAGGGTCCCCAATCGATGAGCCTATCTTTGATAGGGAATCCCCTTTTATACACCCTTCATCAACTCCCCTTTTTCTACTTTTTATCTCTTGCCTTCTCAACAGATTTCCTCTATATTCTCTTTATGGCTGAACCAAAGGCCTATGACCTCTACGCTAAGGCAATCCTTAAAGACCCTGAAAATCTTAAGGCCTTCCTTCAAGAGTTTCTACCAAAGGACCTCCTTCCCCACTTAGACCTCTCTCAACTCTCTCTGGTCCCTGAAGAACAAATCTCCCTCCCCAAAGAAAAACGCCTCCTTCCTGACCTCATCGCCCAAGTCCCCCTCCTCGGAAAACCTCTTCAACTCTACATCCTCCTTGAACACAAATCCTATCAAGATCTCTTAGCTTACGCTCAAATC